>JBKPQI010000042.1:0-14709 GCA_046733975.1 Verrucomicrobiota bacterium | reverse complement strand
GCCGCCTTCTCCGCTGATTGGGATTTGATTTACGAATTTGTAGATGTCATCAGCGCTGGAATGTGAAATTTGCAAAACAACTCCGCAGAAGACCGGGAGCAGAACTTTCAATCGCATTACTCGAGACTGATAGGGCAGTTTGGAGTTATTGCACTTCGATTTAACCGCGGCCAACCTCCGCGGCTACAACCGCAGGTTGGAAATCGCCATTCGTCTTCAAATCGGAGCTGTAGCCGCCGATGCTGGCCGCGGCGCGAAGATGTTGGAAGTTAGGCTTCCAGCCTAACTCGGCCGGTTGGCATCTTGCCGATCGAAAGTTCAACACGACAAGCTAGAAGCTTGTCGTCCGAGTCAGGCTGGAAGATCTCATGCGGCACTTGACCAAGAACCATGGCCTCCGTGGAATCGCTTTGAGCGGATATGGGATGGCGGCGGATCGCGCCAACACCGAGGCAGCAGGTTTCTCTCCCATCTCGTCAAGCCAGTCGACTTTGAGCAACTCGATCGCGTGTTGCTGCAAGTCGCGCCTCTCGCATCAGCGAGAGCGTGCGAGTATCTGATCAGCGTCGATCGACTTCTCTCACTAACACCCTGCTTTAGCTGGGTGTTAATGAAATTAGATGATGCCGCAGCGCTAAACAGACTTCGCAGTCCAGCTACAATCATCCGCCGCGCAGCTGCCGGTCGTACTCGGCCGCGTCAAAATTCCCTTCGGATGTCGCGATCAGACCGTCGTCATCGATTTGCCAGAGTTCGTAGCCGCTGATCCGAACACGATTTCCCGTTCCGCCCGGACCGGTGTTCGTGCCGGTAAATGTCCATTCAAATTTGCTACCGCCTGGGGTGTTTTCCACCTTGTCGAATGTCACAACCATGTCGGGAAAATCGCGCATAAATCCGCGCGCAACCTCTGCGATCGGCACAGGCGGCGCGCCGTTGACGGTGATAGAACCGTTCTTTGCATAAAAGGCGGCGACCCTTTCAGGATCCTGGCTGCACCATGCGTCTGCGTAGAGTTGTGCGAACTTTGTTAGCTCAAGTTTTTGCCCCGGTTGAGCGGGAGCGGCGACGCCCACGTCGCCCTTTCTTCGCTTACATTCCATCAGCTTGCCGAAGGGAGGGGTGGTTCACCCAACCGCCCCCTTTGCCATGTTCATTCGCAGACGAACGACGGGAAACCGTCCTGATGTGCATAGAGTTCGTTGCCACATCACGCATCATGGACTTTCAATCACAATACCACCAGCACGTTGTGCGCGCTGTCAGCTCATGTAATCATCTCAAACTGGATTATCCTTCATGGAAAGCATAACGCGTCGCGGCAGCCTCAAACGTCTCGCAGCATTGGCGGCGGGTACGCTCGTCGTTCCCCTGATCAATCGCGGACGCTTCCAACTCTTCGCCCAAAGCACTACGAAATATTCCACGCACGCGATCGATTTACTCCGGCAAAGCACAGTGCTCGACATGCTCAATCCGTTTAGCCTGATCGGCGTAATCGCGATGTTCAAAGGCGACAAGCGCGCGACCTGGTTCACCAATCCCGAGACATTGACCGCGCAAGACCTTCAGCGTTTCAAAGATTCACGCATCGACGTCATGCACATCGGCGTGGGAACGAGTGGACCTGACGCCTACGAGCAGACGCTGAAGTTTATCAGCGCCTGGAATGGACTTCTCGCGCACCACAGCGGCGATCTGCTCCGGGTCGATGAGCCGGCGCGCATCGATGGCGCGAAAACATCCGGCAAGATCGGCATCATTCTGGGCGTGCAAAATTCCGAACATTTTCGAACACCGGACGACGTCGACTATTTCTATACGTTAGGACAACGCATTTCGTTGCTGACCTACAACAGCCGCAACCTGATCGGGAACGGCAGTACGGAACGCCGCGATGACGGCATTAGCGATTTCGGTCTGAAGATTGTCGAGCGCATGAACAAGGTTCGTATGGCGGTTGATACGGCTCATTGCGGCGATCGCACTACCTTGGATGCGTTTGAAGTTTCAAAGGTGCCAGTCTTGATCACTCACGCCAATTGTCGAGCGCTGAATCCTAACCAGCCACGCTGCAAGACGGACGAGGCCATTCGCAAAATGGCCGAGAAAGGTGGCGTCATGGGAATTACCAATGTCCGGAATTTCGTGTCGCCGAAAGAGCCGACCAATGTCGAATCGCTCCTTGATCACTACGATCACGTGGCGAAACTCGTCGGCGTCGAGCACGTCGGCGTGGGAAGCGACTATGATCTGGATGGCTATGATGCATTGCCGCCGGAATATGGAAAATGGTTGCGCAGTCTTTATCCCAGCAGCTACGCCTTCCGCGAAAAGAACGATACCGACGGAGTCAACCACTACCTTCGCATGTTCGACCTGACGGAAGGTCTGATTCGCCGCGGCTACAATGATGCCGATATTGAGCTTATCCTCGGCGGAAACTTTCGTCGCGTGCTGACGCAGATCTGGACGACCAAGGTGTAGCTAGCCGAGAAGTAATCACGAGCCTAAGCCGAGGGATCCCGTGATGAAATCTTAGGTATCGTGTCGGGACCCCTTGACTACGCTCAGGGTGACGGCTGTCAGACGTTGAATCTCGCCGGTGGTGGCATTGTTCTTCACTGCTCTCCCAACTTACCGAGGTCGTAAGTTGAATAGGCTGTCGGCTTCTCGCCCCGGGCGATAATGGCATCGACCACGCTGCGAAATCTTTCGGTGTGCCAGTGTTTTCGGGTCTCCCACCATTGCTGGACACCATCGTAGGCCAGGAAATCGCTCATCGTGCGCTCAATCTCACCCCATAATTCGGAAGTAAGGATGCCGTCGCAGCGGGAGTAATACATTCCTTCAAAGTTCTTGAAAAAACGATTTTGGAAGGCACTGAATCGAAGTTTGGAGACAGCGTCGAGACTATGGAATGACTGCATACCGCGAAGATAAACTTCGCCAAACTCGGCGCTCTCATGCAGTGATCTGGTGAGATCTCCCCATTGCACGGTGAGAGCATTGACGGCCGACTGACGCCGTTCCTTGGTTTGCTCCCTGATCTGAATAGCCAAGTAAATCAGAGACGGGATGCCGACGAAGACCGCGGCCAGTTGCCCGATCGCCGCCATCATTTCCCAGTTCATCTATTTAACGATCTAACGAGTCAGAGATTTTAGGCTTGGCTAATTCGGATCGGGCAAAGGGTGCACAGATTGCGATCGGAAAAGCAAGGCGAAACTGAAGAGCCCACCCTGTCCGCAATAGCAGACTCTGCCCTACATCGTCGGCAAGACCGCCATTTTGCCTTCCGAGTTTGCCTTGGCCTTTGAGCGTTCGGCCTCGCGCCTTTGCTGACCGGTGCTAGTCCGCCTCAATCGTCCCCTCACTCACCAGCACCGATGCCCCACCAATCCACGTCGACGTCACCACGCCGTCCTTCTTCTCCGCGCGCGCTTTCAAGGTACTCGGCCGGCCCATCTCTACCCCTTGCGCAATCCGCCAGCTAAGCATCCCGTCCGTCACTTGTTCATGATGAGCCAGCAGACCGCCCAAAGTGCAGTTGGCGCTGCCCGTCGCAGGGTCCTCCGGCACGCCGCTCAAGGGCGCGAACATCCGGGCGCGGATATCAAACCCCTCCCGTTCTGGATCGGAGTCGTTAGCCCGGATGTAGAAATACATTTGCGGATCAACGCCGAAATCGCGCATGCGTTCAAATTCATTCATGTTGATTCGCGCGCGCTCCAGCGCGGCGCGATTTTTCAGTTCCGTGAACACAAAAGGCAATCCGACAGAACAAACCTGCGGATTATGAGTGTCCATCGCGATGTCGTCCCGATTCAGGGAAAGGGCCGATGCAACAAGCTCGGGATCGACCGTGTCGCCAAAAGAAAGAGGCTGCGGCGCCAGTAATTCGCACGATACAATCTTTCCGTCGGTTCCGTGGATGGTGACTGAGACAAGCCCGGCATCTTCCTCAAAAATCACCGTATGCGGCGAATTAATCTCGCCGAAGTCACCGTTAGTCGCGAGCACAAACGCCGTTCCCACATTCGGGTGACCGGCGAAGGGTATCTCGCTCGCAGGCGTGAAAATTCGCACTCGCCGGGTGTGACCAGCTTCGGCGGGGAAAACGAACGCAGTTTCCGAAAAATTGAATTCTCGCGTAATCTGCTGCATTTGCTCCTGGGTCAGTCCTTCAGCTCTCGGCAGCACCGCTAGTTGATTCCCGCCGAAGCGCGTCTCGGTAAACACGTCGCAAATGTAGTATTGAAATTTCATTTTAAGGTCCGCGTCAGTTCTTCATTGGGCGTTGGACGTTGAGCGTTGAGCGGTTCGGCGTGGAATTTCCACGATACTAGATGCTTGATCCTCGGTGAAGGCAATATTGCACTTGCGCGTTTGCTTCGTTTTTCTCATGTGACTTCAAATCTTCGGCCGATTCAATATTCTTGAATCCAAACCTGGGACACGGCGCATCTCACGTAAAACAGCATTGCTATGATCCAGGATTTCAAATTCGCGCTGAGGCAGCTTCTTAAGTCGCCAGCTTTTACAACCATCGCGGTGTTGACACTCGCTCTCGCGATCGGCGTGAACTCGGCCATTTTCGCGCTGGTCAACAGTCTGGTTCTGCGTTCCGCGGTGCCACTGCGGCCAAAGGAGGTGGTCAACGTTTTCACCGCCCGGCAAAATGCGAGTCACGATTATCGCCAGTTCTCCTACACTGAATTTCGGGAACTGCGCGAGAACGGCGGCGAAGTTTTTGCCGACGTCGCGGCACTCGAGTTTGCCGTGGCTGGCATCGGGCGCGATCACGAGATGCGGCGGAGCTTCGCCTTCCTCACCTCGGAAAATTATTTCTCGCTCATGGGAACTCAGCCGTTTCGGGGACGGTTTTACAACGCGGACGAGTGCAAACCAAACGCCAACATTCCGGTAGTCGTCGCCAGCTACGGCTTTTGGAAACGCATGGGGAAGCGCGACGATTTTGTCGGCAGCACCGTTCAAATCAATGGCCAGCCTTACACTGTCATCGGTATCGCTGCCGATGGATTTAGTGGCGCCAACATTCTGATCGCCCCAGACATTTGGCTGCCCATCGGCATTCGCTCGCAACTCGGCTCTGCTTTCGGCGATTCCGAGACCATGCACGACCTGATGAATCCTAAGAGTTACACCTTCAATCTCACTGGCCGAATGCGTTCTGGATTGACAATGGAAACGGCCAAGTCGCGTCTGCCGGTGCTGGCGCAGCGCCTCACCGCCATCCAACCGCAAGATAGCGAAGGTGCGCGCGAGTTGCAGATTCAAACCCCGTCGCGTTTCAGTTTAAGCACACAACCGGAGGACGACGGCCCCATCACTCTGGTCGCGACCCTGCTTATGGCCATGGCGGGCGCGGTCTTGCTCATCGCCTGTTTGAATCTCGCCAATATGTTACTCGCTCGCGGAACGGCGCGATCGAAAGAGATCGCAGTGCGACTCGCGGTCGGTGCATCGCGCTGGCAAATCGTACGACAATTGCTCTGCGAAGGATTGTTACTGGCCCTTTGTGGCGGCGCCGTCGGGCTTGTTCTCAGCGCCTGGTGCAACGACATGCTCGTTCAGCAATTCCTTCGCCTGCTCGCTTCAGTGAATTTTTCGCTAGTTGTCAAACTGCGTCCCGACGCGACGGTGCTGACGATTACTTTTCTATTCTGCCTTGTTGCCACCATGCTTTTCAGCCTCGGCCCGGCGTTGAAATCAACCAAAGCGGATCTGGTTAATGACCTGAAACAACAGGTCGGCGAGCCGGCGCGCATCGGCAGGGTCAGTCGATTTTTCGCTCCGCGACACATCTCGGTGATGATCCAGATCGCGCTTTCTCTTATGTTGCTCTTCTCCGCTGGATTATTTTTCCGGGGGGCGCTTAAGGCCGCCGGACTCAATCCGGGATTTGTCGCAGCCGGGGATCTGATCACGGAATTCGATTTCAGTTTGATTAAGAAAGAACCGGCCGATTCGCGGCGCACCATCTTCGCCATGCTCCAACGGGTCCGCGAGCTGCCGGGCGTGCGCGCTGCGGCGACGGCGACAATGTTGCCCTACGCCGACTTTACTAACACCCGGCGCGTTATTCGCGCGCGGGATACCATGCCTAACGATCCCAAGGCACCAGACCCAAGTGTGAACTCGCTCTTCACTGCCATCACCCCCGGGTATTTCGACGCTCTCGGTGTAAAGCTGTTGCGCGGCCGCGATTTCACGCAGGCGGAATGCGAGGACAAGGACGGGCGAAGGGTTGCCATCATTGACGAAGAAATGGCGGCGAAACTTTTCCCGAATCAGGACGCAATCGGCCAGCACATTCGCTATACCCAGCCCCCGAAGGACGGCGCTCCTAACGATTTGGAGATTGTCGGTGTAGTGAGCAAACATCGCCACGACATTCAAAACGATTCTCTTTTCCGGCGGTTATTTGTGCCGCTGGCGCAGGGTTACACCGGTCAGACTTACATGCATGTTCGGCTCAATAGCATCGATCGAAATGCCGTAGTTGCATTCATGCCGACGCTTCGGCAAACCTTGCGTGACATCGATCCTGACTTGCCGATGCTGCAGATGATTCCTTTTGTCGATCGGATGGAGAAGTCCCCCAGTCTCTGGATCGTGAAGCTGGGCGCCATACTATTCGGCGCGTTCGGGTGCATTGCGCTATTGCTTGCCGTCGTCGGTGTTTACGGAGTCAAAGCTTATGCCGTCGCATGCCGCACACGCGAGATCGGTATTCGGATGGCTCTGGGCGCGCATCGCGGGGATGTCTTCGCGCTAATCATGCGACAGGGTGCAATGCAAACCGCGCTCGCCATCGCGGTTGGCCTGCTCCTTTCGCTCGCCATCGGCCGCGTCCTCTCGCAAATACTCTATGGCGTAAGCCCAAGCGATCCGTTCGCGTTGGTCACTTCCAGTTTAATGCTCGCTGTCGCCGCTTTGCTGGCGTGTTTCCTTCCGGCCCGCCGTGCCACCCACGTAAATCCAATCACCGCACTGCGGACGGAGTAACCGATTTTTCTTTAACGAAGGCCACAGAGGCCACAGTGAAAACCCCAAGCACCAAAACCCAAGCTCCAAGGAAGCGCCAAGCTCCCATACCCAACCACCACGGGAAGGTGAACGCACGCCGGCCTCCGCATGTGTTTGAAACTTCCTTGGGATTTGGTGATTGGCGCTTGATGCTTTTCTCTGCCTTAACGGGTCTCGTTGTCGCTGTATTATTCCACCGTGATCACCACTTTTCCTCGGGCGTGGCCTTCTTCAACATAGCGAATCGCGTCCGGGACCTCGCCTAACGACTTGTAGGTTCGGTCAATTACGGGCTTTATTTTGCCGGATTCCATCATATCGGCCAGCAGCGTCAGGTCCTTGGTGTTCGGGTCGGCCAACATCATGCCCATCTTCTGCTTCACGAACTTTGAATACAGCGCCGCGTCTAGTGCTTTGGCCAGACCTCCAAGGAATCCCTGGTCGTTCACTCCTCCTCCGCCGATCAAGACGTAAATGCCGTTCGGGGTCAACATACGTCGATAGTCCGACAATGAGTGGTTTCCCACGTTATCTAGAATCACGTCGTAGTGTTGATCGCTTTTGGTGACATCCTCCTTGGTATAGTCGATGACATGATCTGCACCGAGTGATCGTACCATTTCCAAGTTCCGCGTGCTGCAAATCCCGGTTACCTCCGCCCCGAAAGCTTTGGCAATTTGCACGGCAAATGTTCCAACACCTCCGGATGCGCCGTTAATTAGGACTTTCTGTCCGGCTTGGACTTTTCCCTTGTCACGAACACCCTGCAAGGCGGTGATGCCCGCGATGTTAATCGAGGCCGCCTGTTCAAATGTGAGGCCAGCCGGCTTCGGCGCCACCGCCCCGACAGCACGCCTGCATACATATTCCGCAAAGGCGCCGTCCCTTCCGCCGAACACTTCGTCGCCCGGTTTGAACTGGGTCACGTTCTTTCCAACTGCCTCCACCGTTCCGGCAAAATCAACGCCGAGACGTATGTCTTTTGGTTTCCGCAGTCCGACGCCCGCCGCGCGCATGAAGTATGGCGTCCCCTCGACATAATGCCAGTCGAGCGGGTTAACGGAGGTGGCGTGAACCTTGACCAGAATCTGATCGTTATCGGGGACTGGTTTTTCAATTTCTTCGAGTTTCAGATTTGCCATGCCATAATCACAACGAACGATTGCTTTCATCGGATTGGCTGGAGCACTGGTGAGCCGGGCGCAGTCGTTGGTCGAACGCCAGTAGGCGACGAAGACAAACAGAAGCCCAATAACTAACAGGACGAGAACAATGCGGACGATCCACTTCAGTATTCGTTTCATAAGCCGATCCTCTTTACTTAATGATTGAAATTCATGCTCGCGCGGTGCCCCCAGTCTCACGCGTTAATCCTTTAAACAGAAGCCAAAAGCTTAAGACCAATTCGAACAACGCCATCGGTGAATCGAAGATATAGTCGTTAACAATTTTGTTGAATCCGGGAAAGATCAGGTAAAGGACGGCGCAGAGCACGCACCAACCGGATGCAATTACTCCGAAGATCGATAATCCGCGCGGGATGTAATTCGATTTCAGCCACAACCAGGCGCACACTGTCGCCGCTAGGCCAAAGAATGGCAGGCCAACGTAGTAATCATCGAAAGTTGACGCGACCGTGACTCGGGCGAGCGTTTGCAACCGATCCGATTCGAACACTTGCAGGTAAGGCGCGGCGCCCAACCATCGCAGCGCGCTCAGCGAATGGATAGCCGATAACAGCCACGACATGGCAAAAACCAATCGGAACAATGCGCCGAGTAACGCGAGATAATCATTAACCGGCCTGAGGATGATGTAGAGCGCTCCGGCAAGAACGACGGTCCCGATGCTGTAGGTTAAAAATAAGGTTAAGGCAATTCGGAATTGTGTTTCGTGCGTGAGGATATTTTGCGCGGTATCAACGGCGTCGCGCGGGATGATCAGAGGATTGAGCAAGACGTAGTTCGCGAACACGACGACCGCAAACGACAAGAGGTAAGTGCATGCGGCGATTTTGGCGGCGACGCGCTGTTGATGGTTGATGCTGATCGTTGTCATTTTATTCAACAGTGATGACAATTTTTCCTCGGGCATGGCCGGTTTGGAGATATCTGTAGGCGGCGGCGCTTTCGGTCAGCGGATACGTTTTGGTGATAGCGGGAATGGCCTTTCCGCTTTCTGCCAGTTCACGAAGAATGCCGAGGTCTTTGGTGCTAAAGCTAACGCCAAAGCTGACGAACTTTTCTTTAGCAAATCTTGAACGGAGGAAGGCGGTGAATACACCAACTACGCGCGATAAAGTTTCCTCGTGCAGTCCCGCACCACCGACCCCGGCCAACACGCAGATGCCGCCTGCTTTGAGAACGCGCCGACGTTCCGCAAACGAGTGGTTATTCACGAGGTCATAGATTACGTCGTAACGCTGCTCGCCTTTTGTGTAGTCCTCTTTGGTGTAATCGATCACGTGATCGGCGCCTAACGACTTGACAAGATCGACATTGCCTGTGCTGCAGACGCCCGTTACTTCCGCGCCAAGTGTCTTGGCGATCTGGACAGCGAACGTTCCAACGCCTCCGGACGCACCATTGATCAGGACCTTGTCTCCCGCTTTGACATGCCCGGTGTCGCGCAGACCCTGCAAGGCGACGAGTGCGGTCGGGACCGAGGCAGCTTGTTCGAAACTGAGATTGCCCGGCTTGGAAACGATTGCTCCTTCCCGTCTGACACAAACATATTGGGCGAGACAACCGGCTCTTACGCCGAAGACTTCGTCGCCCGGCTTGAACTCCGTTACGTTCGCCCCGACTGCTTCCACGGTTCCAGCAAAATCAGATCCCGGAATGGTGTTCTTCGGCTTACGAAGTCCAAAGACAAGCCTGCCCACACCACCTTGCAACATGCCGCCGTCGAAAAATCTCAAAGAAACGGCGCGAACCCGGACGAGAATTTGATTGTCGTTAGGCGTCGGCTTTTCGAGTTCTTCAAGTTTCAGGACGTCATCAGGGGAACCGTATTCGCAGTAGCGGATCGCTTTCATCCGTTCGGCGCCACTCGGAATGCTGCGACCGCAATTATTCGTTGAAGTCCAGTAGGCGAACTGGAACCAGGCGAAGAGAATCAAGAGAATCGCCAGCGCGCTCCATTTTAGTATGCGCTTCATCGCTCTAATCACAAAATACCGAACCCGCCTTGGGCAAGGCTACGGCGGGGCAGGCACTGAAGGACCCAACATTGGCTCCAGTTTCAGAAACACGCCTTCTGCATTCGGTGTTGGGCGTTTGCTTCGTCATGTGCCTTCATCCACCGTGATCACCACTTTTCCCCTAGCGTGCCCTTCTTCCATGTACCGGATCGCCTCCACCGTCTGATTCAACTGGTAGGTTCGATCGATGACCGGTGAAATTTTTCCGGTCTCCATCAGTTCACGAAGAACATTCAAATCGGCTTTCGTCAGTTTCGCGATGTAGAAGACGAATTTTTCTTTGCTGAAGTTTGATAGGAACGCGTCCCAGAAATTCCCGCTGATACGACCCCATGTTTCCGGGTGTGTTCCTGCGCCACCAATTCCGGCGAGCACGCAAATCCCGTTAGCTTTTAAAATATTTCGGCGTTCGGAAAATCCGTGATTGCCGACCAGATCGTAGATCATGTCATAACGCTGATCGGTCTTGGCGAAATCTTCTTTCGTGTAATCGATCACACGATCCGCTCCGATTGATTTCACCAGATCGAGATTGCGAGTGCTGCAAACGGCGGTGACATCCGCGCCCAACGCTTTCGCGATCTGGACCGCAAACGTTCCGACACCTCCAGAAGCACCGTTTATCAGGACTCTTTGTCCGGCTTGGATCCGACCCTTGTCGCGCAGACCTTGCAACGCGGTGAGTCCAGCGATTGCAACCGAGCCCGCTTGTTCGAATGTGATGTTGCTCGGTTTCATCACGATTGCGCGATCCGCTTTTACGCAGACGTACTCGGCTACGGCTCCGTTCCTCGCGCCGAAGACTTCATCACCGGGCTTAAACTCCGTGACACTCGTTCCAACCCCTTCGACAACGCCGGCGAAATCGGTGCCGAAGCGTGTGTTCTTCGGCTTGCGCAAACCGCTGAGCAGGCGACCGAGCCAGGAGTCTCTTATCATATGTCCGTCCGCGGGATTGATCGAGGCCGCGCGCACATGAACGAGGACTTCGTTGTCGGCTGGTGTCGGCTTCTCGAGTTCCTGAATCTTGAGATTCTCGGCGCCGTATTCGCAAGACACGATAGCTTTCATGGGATTAACAGGCGGAGCAGTGTTTCGTTGGCAGTCATTGGTGGAAGTCCAATAGGCGATGAAGAGCCAGACGAAGCCGAGGACGAGCACGCCGACGCTGACGATGCCGGCCCATTTTAGTATACGCTTCATGGCTTTTAGGCAGCAAAGACCGAACAGCGAACGCCAAACATCGAACATCCAATTTGAGAGGGACTCCCTCTGCGTTCGACGTTGGGCGTTCGACGTTCGGCATTCGCTGTTTGCTTCATCTGTTTTAAGCGGTCTGCGCGGCCAAAGCCGGAATCCTCGCGCCCTTGATCAGCAGCCAAAGCATCAATGCCATTTCACCGAACAGCACCGGCTGCGAATAGCGGAATACCGCGTTGTAGTGTTCCGGAACGAACAAGGCAGTGACGCTTAGGACGATCCAGCCAAAGCAGTTGATCATCAGCCAGACGCCGATGAAACGCGGAATAAACCCCGAGCGATAGATCAGTAAGCCCAGCGGAAATAACCACAGTCCCCAAAAAATTTCCGCGATGAACTGGCCGTGGCCGTACAAGCGCAGGAAGAACATTGCCAGCGCGGCGCGTTGCGGTTTGTCGATGGCTACCAGGAAATCATGGCCGCGAAAAAGAATCAGGGCGGCGATATCGTTGAGCACATTGACGAAACAAACCGCGGCCGATGCGAGCACGAGACCCAGCATCAGCAACGCCCACGTCTTGTTAGCTTCTCGCAACAGCCGATACAGAATGACGCCGAGACAGACGAAAATGACCTGCCCGATCAGATCGCCGAAGATGGATAATCGAAAAAGCGTTTCATGCGCGAGGATGTTCTCAGCGGTCGCAGCCGCGTTCCCGCGCACGGTCAGTTTGCCGGGGACATAAAGCATGCTGAAGGGAGCGAGGATTACCATCGACAGGTAGATGAATCCGGCGAGGCGTGCGGTTTTGACGGTTGGATGCACGGCTTACGCGTTGCCTCCGCTACGGGTTTGTAGCGCGGACGCTCCCGCCCGCCTTATCCATAGGTGGCAAGGGATCCACTTGCCCTACTATTTCCGGTGAGATCAACTGTGACATAAATTTTCCTCAAATGGGTCCGCGATACCTGCGTTGCCGAACGGCCGCGGCAATGAAAAACGCGCCGATGATTAATCCAAGCCACAGCCCCGGCGTCGTTAAAAACCGGCCCGGAGTCAGTTGCGTCAGCAAATCGACTGAAATGCTTCGATGCATTTGAAAATCGAATGCAGTATCGCCCGCACCGAACACGCGATTCTTCAGCATGGAGGTGAAGTGACTGGTGTTGAAGGTGACCTTTTCAAAAATGGCGATCGCCACTGGCGGCAAAACGGCCCAGAGAAATGTGGCGCGGCGCGCGAGTCCGGAAACCAACAATGCCCAACCGTAAACGGGCACGTGCCACAGCGCGATGACAATCAGTGCGTAGAACAACACGACCGATTCGCGCAACAGATTGAAATTTGCCCACGTTGTTCCGGCGAGACCGCTCGGGATCAGCACCGCGCTGCTGATAAGGAGCATGCAAAATTGCGTGGCGGTGATTATCCCGAAGATAATTGCCGGCAAAATTGCGAGCGGAATGATCGCCTTGGAAAGCACAGTCGTGAAGTCGGAGACCGGCAACGATTTCCAAAACAAGATGCTGCGATCGCGGCGTTCGCCGTAAAGCGCATCGAGGCAGTAGAAGAAGCCGACAATAAAGGCGCTGATGATCAGCCCCATCGCGACGATGTTGTAGGGCAACTCGATGGCGGCGCGGCGGCGAACTTCATCGAGCAACATGGCATTGCGTCTGCGTTGCGGCAGATAGGCCGCGCTCATCAACGCTCCAACGAGAAGCACTGCCGCGACAATGCCCGGCGCAATATAGATTGACTTGTTCTCCCACAATTCGCGCAGAACGGACCAGTAAAGCGGCCGAGTAGCAATTGCGGTCCGCGCCTCGTTAGGCGCTGCCGTAGCCGGGGTCGGTGAGCCAAGATTTGAAATATTACGTTCCATGTTCATTCGCCTTTCTTATGGCTCGGGAGCACACGCGCCCCCGCGTGTTGGCGATGGCGCCCCGTCATCGCGGACTTTTTCTTCGACTGGTGAAAATCTTACAGCAGAGGGGGAAGCCTGTTTCGGCGCGGCCGGCGAAACCAGCATGCGGGCCGCGTGTGCTCCCCAGAGGAATACGTCCCTCATCGCCGAGCCTCCTGTTGCTCTACACTTGCGGGTCCTTCTTTCTGTCCCGTGGTCTGTTGTCCGTGGTTCATCGTGCGTTCGTCGCCCATCACCGCCACGAAAACGTCCGCGATGCTCGGCGTCCGCACTTCGCCGAGAGCGGCGAGCTGATTCCGATCTGCCTGATCGAACAGAAGAACGCTGCGCCCGAAGACCTGCCGCTCCGACATCGGCCTGAGCGAGCGCGCACTTGCGACATGATCCGGATGGACCATAAGCTCCACGTAGCGCGCTTCGAATTCCTCCATCGTGCATTGGAGAACAATCCGGCCCCGATTGATAAACATGAGATCGGTCAGGACGTCCTGCACTTCCTCCACTTGGTGGGTTGTCACCACAATGGTGCGGTTGTGGTCGAAGTAATCGTTCAGCAACGAATTGTAGAACTGCTTTCGATATAAGATGTCCAAACCAAGAGTCGGCTCGTCCAGCACCAGTAGTTTGGCGTCAATCGCCATGACGAGCGCGAGATGCAGTTGCGCTACCATTCCTTTGGATAATTCCCGCACTTTGCTCGTTTGCTTAATTGCAGTCTTCGCGAGAAACGCTTCCGCTTTCGCGCGGTCAAACCGTGGGTGGACTCCGGCGACGTAATCGAGCAATTGCGTGACGCGGATCCAGCGCGGCAGCACTGCAACGTCGGCAATGAACGAGACATCGCGCATCAGTTCGTCGCGCGCGGCCCATGGGTCGCGGCCGAGAACGTTCAAGTGTCCTTCATAAGAGGTCAGTCCAAGGATTGCATTGAGCGCTGTCGTTTTACCTGCGCCGTTCGGACCGATGATTCCCAGGATGTGTCCTTCTTCGACATGCAGATCGATGCTGTCGAGGGCAACTGTTGTCCCGAAAACCTTGCGCAAGCCCCGTGCTTCTATCGTTGTCATAACTTATTGTTGTAGCCGCGCTCTACGAGCGTCGTACTGTTGTAGAGGCGCTTGTGCCAAGCGCCTGTTCTTCGAAAATTGGCGTTTGACACGAACGCCGCTACACGCTTGTCGGACAAGTTTGTGCTCTCTGGCGTGGATGACTCGCGGCGGCGAGGTCGATCCGTCCGCGTGGGTCGGACCTCAGCCAGCCGGGAGGGCAGAGTCATCAGGATAAGTGCAAACGAAATCATATTTCAGCGTTCCTTTCTCTTTGATG
>JBKPQI010000041.1:0-4779 GCA_046733975.1 Verrucomicrobiota bacterium | reverse complement strand
CCGCTTGTACTTTTGCTATTGTTTGTCTACGCAGCCGCCGCGCGTGAGCAGGCGATGCTCGCACGGGTGACGGCATATTGGCACAGTCCCGGGTCAAAAGAACGAGTCGCGGCTTCCGGCCCGCTTCTTCACGACGGTCATTGCGCGGTCGATCCGAAGAAAATCCCTTACGGCAGCAAAATCATGTTGCCGGATGATCAACTAATTGCCGTCGATACTGGTCCGGCTGTTGTCCAACGCACCGCTGCCCGACGTTCAGGCCGCACGCCCGCAGAACGTAAAGCAATCGTCATTGATCGTTATTTCAAGAACAGACGTGAGGCGCTGCTCTGGGCAGCGTCGCATCCGCATTTTATGACTGTGCGCGTCGATTTGCCCGAACGGGCAGAGGTGAACGTCCCCGAGTAAATTGACCGAGGGCATCGGCCACGGAGAGGGCGAGTAACGCCCATCCAATATCTAAGTATGGATAGGCACAGAGTAGTCCTGACCCTAGTTGGCTTGGCCGTTTTTAGTACGCCGCGGTTATGTTCTGCTCGGATCGGTGAGACTCTAGGGCAATGCGAGATCCGATATGGTGCGATAGTTAAAGTAATAAGCCATTCCTGGCCAGATTATCCGGAATACTGCTTCAAGTTGGGCGAGTTCGAGATTCGCGTGCGGCTTTACAAGGGAGTTTCAGCAGAGGAGTCTTTTCACATCCCGGGCAGAATGTTGACCAATCATCAGGTTCACGAAATTCTCCACAAAAACGCGGCCGGTTCTGAAAAAATCACTTCGGATCACATAACTTTGCCAGATCATTCCGACGTGCTGATCATCTGGACGAGGGAATTTAAAAAGATCTTCCAGAAGGACATTGGGACTGGTTCGTGAAGTGCGATTTGCCTCCGATAGGACTTGACTTGATAAACAGCCGCTTTCTTATGAGCAACGGATTACATGATCAACGCAAGATCGATCCTGTCTCTCGGTGGGTTGGCAGCGATCGTCGCGGGCTGTGTAAACGCGGAGCACAGGGTCTCAGCTACGGGAGAGCGTTATCCGTGGAAGAAAAATATCGTAACAACGGTCTTTTGGATCGGCGAGCGGCCCAGCCGAAATAATCCGGTGCCGAATCGCGCAAGCGCATGGGACAAACATTGGGGCAGAAGCTATGGCGGGTTTGACGATCCGAATCCCGCCCATCGCAGCAATTACATTCCGGTAAAGTTCACGCCTGGACAAAACCCGTTTTACTGCGCCCTTCCATATAATGACAAGGCAGCGGATGGCCACCGGCCGGAAGCGGCTCGAGTCGTCCCATGGTTCAATGAAGCGTATCAAGGTCCCGGCGTTTCCACCTGCAAGGATCGATGGGTCGCGATTCGCAAAGGCAATCGAACGGTCTATGCACAATGGGAAGACGCAGGACCTTTCCGCACCGATCATTGGCAATATGTTTTTGGCAACGAGCGCCCAAAATCCAATCTGAACAAAGGTGCGGGTCTCGATGTCTCGCCCGCTGTGCGTGACTACCTCGGCTTAGCGGAAACGGATCTGACCGACTGGCGCTTCGTGGACTTCCGCGAAGTATCGCGCGGGCCGTGGTCGACGCTGGGGGAAAACAACACCTTTGTGATTAACGATCGCAAAACAGGCAGAGAGTTGGCCCAGGTGTCAAAGCGTGCTGAAGATCGTGCGACATCTTTTTACCAGAAGCGGCCAAACGAGTGAGACATGCCTTCCAACGACGTTCGCGATGTTGGCGGTCTACTAAATTCAATGAGCAAAGTGCTAAGCGGCTGTGCGGGGCAATCGGTGAGGTATTCGATACGCAGCCGCTTCATCGGGATTAGAGAATGTCCCTACTGCAATAGCGGTAAATGTACGCCACAGTCGACTCGAATACTCTGGAAATTTGCAGTATCACAGCTATTCCGCGGTGACGCTGGTCCCTTTATGTTGTCGTCGAAATGCTTGCATGAAGGCGCCCTCCAAATCATGATGGCAACGTGAAAAAGAAATCTGGTAAGAAATCTAGTAAGGAAAGGAGCGGGCCGAGAGCCTACCTCGCGAAAATCAAAGGCGGTGGTTATCTTGCTGTCATCGAGGGAGGCGGTGAAGCTAAAATTACGGCCGAAAAAGATATCGGGCGGATCGAAGAGTTGTTAGAGGTTCGACAGAACGCTGCCGAGGAGTTGGGCAAGATCATTGACGATAAGGCAATAACCACTGCCAGCATTCATAGGGTCAAGATTCTCGGCGAGGGAGATTAATCTTCGTTGCGTGCTCGTAACGGCGACGACATAGTACACCGACTAGGTACTTTTCGGAATGCGTCGCCTGCGACGAGCCTTCGTGCGGCGCGTAAGGCGGCCAAGATCTGCGGCGTTTCGCGCCTGGCAGGCGTTACGGGACTAGATCAAATTGGAATTCCCGTCTGGACAGCGATTAGACCCTTGGGACGCTCGCTTTCTGTTAGTCAGGGCAAAGGCCTGACCGACACACTCGCTCAGATTTCGGCCTTGATGGAGGCGATTGAACTCTTCCACGCGGAGAGTTGTTTGCCGCGCGGTATCAAAAGATCGATTAGACGAAGCGTTAACGATTCAAAATTCGTCAAGGTGCATGAGCTACCCATCCGATCGAAAAAGCGTCTGGATTTTAACCTACCGATTCGCTGGCTCGAGACTGGCAGTCTAATCACAGGCGAAAAAAAATGGATGCCAAGGGAACTTATCGATTTGGATTCGACACATGGTTACGATGGTTTTTTTGTCGCTTCTTCAAACGGTCTTGCTTCAGGCAACTCTCGAGCCGAAGCACTTTTTCACGGATTGTGCGAAGTCTTGGAGCGTGATCAAGTTGCCCATTGGGTAGTTGCCGAGAATCTTTCGCGCAAACCATCACCCCGTCGGCTTAGCCTCACGACCGGTCTGCCCGAATCCGTGCAAACGATTGTGGACATGATTCAGGCCGGTGGCTTGGAGATGGCCGTTTGGTACGCTTCGACTACGGTGGAAGTTCCGTGCTTTGCCTGCACGATCGCTGACCTGAAAGGGAATACGCTGTACCCGCAGCGCGCAGCGGGGTACGGCTGTCATGTAAGCAAAGAGATTGCCTTGCTTCGAGCCGTTACCGAGGCCGCTCAAAGCAGGTTGACATTTATTTCGGGAGCCCGCGATGACGTGTTCATAAAACACTACGAGAGCGATATTCGAATCGATATGCCGCTGAACGGCGCTTGGCGGAAAACAATGGCTGCCTCCGATCAGGCATTGCTTTATGATGACCTGCCGGATTTCTCTGAGTTCAATAGCTTTTCGCAAGCGATCGGATTCATCATTTCCTGCATTTCAAAAGATGGCATTGCAGATGTATTCGCGTTGGATCTGACGAATGACACGATTGGAGTGCCTGTGATTCATGTCTGCGCGCCGCTGGCCGAGTGCGACGTGAGCACCGGGACATGCATTCCCGGATTACGACTATGCCGATTCCTAAAAACGCGAAGGCGAAGTTGACGCGCTGCGTTTTCGTTGGTCCCTCGCTTAGCGGAATTGAGCTGGATCGCCGGCTAGTGCGTTTCGGTCCGGCTTTGCTAGGTTCGATCTATCTTGCCGCCAAAGCGGGATATAAAGTTATCGGACTTATCGATGGTCTCTTTGGGAATGTGCCGGCTGTGTGGCACAAGGAAATCCTGTACGCCCTCGAGCACGGATGCGTTGTGTATGGAAGCTCCAGCGTTGGTGCGTTGAGGGCGGCGGAGCTGCACGGTTATGGGATGCAGGGAATTGGCCTGTGCTACCGCCTCTATCGCGCAGGTCTCATTACCGACGATGATGAAGTTGCCCTTCTCCATGGCGACGTGAGCACAAACTATTCTCATTTCTCGGAACCGCTGATTAACGCGCGGTTCACTTTGCGCAGACTGTGCCGGCTTGGATTTCTAAAGTATGATCAGGAAGTGGAAACTGCTAGGCAGTTTAAAAACCTTCATTTTTCTAAACGAACGCTTGCCGAGTACAGACGAGTTTTAGTCTCGACGTTTGGAATCCGAAAGGGCGAACGGATTTTCGGACTCTTCCAGTTACACTATCGGGACATCAAAAGTGAGGACGCTAGGCTGCTCGTACATCATGTTTTAAATTCACCTTTGAGTAGTACCGCCCCTGGGTTCTTTCTTCGGACTAGCCAATGGCGGCATCAGTTCGAAGAACTTGAAGATGAGTTGAGGGCGTTTCACGAGCGCAATTAGATAAGAACTGCTGTTTCGAACCGACCGAGCACTTTCATTTAGTTCGACTCATGGTAAAGGATTTAGATGATAAACTGATTGGCCAGGCGCGTTGGCTATGTCCACCGAGAACGAGGTGAAACTCGAAATTGCCTACGTCTTATTCATGGACGTCGTGGGCTACTCAAAGCTATTAATCAATGATCAGAGCCGGATTCAACGACGGCTGAATGAAATAGTCCGCAACACCGATCAATTTCGCGGCGCGGCCGCGACGAACAAATTAATTCGACTTCCGGTCGGTGATGGAATGGCGCTTGTCTTTTTTGATAATCCCGAAGCTCCAGTCCGTTGCGCGATTGAGATAAGCAAAGCACTGCGAAAACCTCCGCAAGTTCCGCTTCGGATGGGAATTCATAGTGGGCCGGTTCACGAAGTTCAGGATGTGAATGATCGAAGAAACTGCGCGGGCGCTGGTATAAATGTGGCCCAGCGAGTAATGGCCTGCGCCGATGCCGGCCATATTCTTCTCTCGAATCACATTGCAGAAGATCTCGCAC
>JBKPQI010000040.1:0-5180 GCA_046733975.1 Verrucomicrobiota bacterium | reverse complement strand
GCTACAACGCTCCCTCGACTTCGCTCGGGATGACAGCGAAGGTGGTCGCACCATGGGAACCCTTCGCCTCGGCGTTAATATCGATCACATTGCGACGCTGCGACAGGCACGTTACGCCACCATGCCCGATTCAAAAAACGCCGAACCCGATCCGATCGCAGCCGCCTCGATTTGCGAACGTGCCGGTGCTCACGGAATCACCGCGCATCTGCGCAGCGATCGCCGCCATATTCAGGATCGCGACATGGAGCGTTTGCGCGCCAACATCATGACGAAGCTCAATTTCGAGATGGGAAATACACCTGATATTCTTGACGTGGCCATCCGCATCCGGCCCGACGAGGTGTGCCTGGTGCCGGAGAAACGCGCAGAAATCACGACCGAAGGCGGGCTCGATGCCGTGGCCAACCGCCGCGACCTCCTCAATAGCATCCAACGCCTGCATGCGAATGGAATTCGGGTCAGCCTTTTCATTGATCCCGACGAAAAACAGATCGACTGCGCCATTGATCTCGGTGCGGAAATGATCGAGTTACACACCGGCCGATTAGCGAATGCGTTCACAGAGAAAGTTGAGATGCAGGAGCTGGATCGCCTGCGTCAGTGCGCGAAGCACGCCCACGCGTCAAAGCTTCAAGTGAACGCCGGGCATGGGATCAACTACCGAAACATTGCATCGATTCACAAAATCCCCCATCTGACCGAGCTCAACATTGGGCACTCCATTGTGTCGCGCGCAATTTTTGTAGGTTGGGAAAACGCTGTGCGCGAAATGCTCGCACTAATGCAAAATTACAAAGGCTGAGGCGCGTCGATTATGCTCATCAACAACGCGCGCCGCACTCCTAATCTAATCGCGCATCGCGACGGAATCTGGGGAGCGCCGGCTACCAGCCTGCAGTTGCCAACAGCTTGCCGGCTACATCCCATGCGCCTGCAACGTTGTAGAATGTTGTCCACTCGGTCTCGACAAGCTGCCGAGACCTGCAGGCCGGTAGCCTGCGCTCCGCGGAAACATGCAAACCATCGCAACAACATTCCCCAGAGGGAAAGATGAGCATCCTCGGTATTGGCGTCGACTTGGTTGAAGTCGAACGCATCCAACATTCGCTTGATCGTTTCGGTGACCGCTTCATGAAACGCGTGTTTACCGACGGCGAGATTGCCTATTGCCAGTCGATGAAATTTCCGGCCCGCCATTTCGCCGCACGGTTTGCTGCGAAAGAAGCGGTGTCGAAAGCATTCGGCACCGGCATCGGGAAAGCGATGGGATGGCGCGATATCGATGTGCATAAAAAGGAGAGCGGAGAACCATTTCTAGTTCTGCACGGGGGTGCGGAGAAGTTGGCCAGAAACCGGGGAATGAATTCTTCGTCGATTAGCTTAAGCCACACTGATCATCACGCCGTGGCAATGATTGTGATCGAAAAGTAACTGCGCGCACACGGCCCGTCATCCCGAGCAAAAATCGAGGGATGCCGTTGCGGAAACTTTAAGGCCACTCCCAGGGGATCCCTCGGTTTCGCACGGGATGACGAGAAGTAGGATCATTCCTTTCGTTCGGCGTGGCGGTATTCGATCACCTGCACACGTTCCAGGGTGACCATTCCGCCACTCATCATCGCTTCCAACGCAGGAAGAAACGCGTTGATCTTCTCCTCGCTGTCGACGATCTCGATCACCATCGGCAGATCCATTGAGAGCCGCAGAATTTTTGCGGTGTGCATCCGGCTGGATTTCCCAAAACCCATCGGTCCACGCAGAACCGTGGCGCCGGCGAGCATGCATTTCACGCGCTCTCAGAACGATCCCTTTGAAAAGCGGTTTGTGTTCGAAGCGATCACTTTCACCAATGAAAATGCGCAGCAGCAATGAATCGAGAGGGACTTCCATGCTTATCGTTGGTTGAAATGCATCGCCAGATAATCACCAAGTCCGACTGCTCCGAGACAAAGAATGACGGAGGAGATGATATTCAATGCGGCAAAGAGGAATTCGCCGTCGCGAGCCAGGGTCAGCGTTTGCAAACTGAACGAAGAGAAGGTGGTGTACCCGCCGCAGATTCCAATCATAAAAAATTGCCGAAAAGTCGGACTCACCAGCAAACGGCCATCAGGGCTGGTCAAACCGGCAAAGAAACCAATGACGAGCGAGCCTGAGATGTTCACCAGCAATGTTCCGGCAGGAAAGGTTTCGCCAAATCTTTGCGCAACTGCGCCCGAGAGCCAAAAGCGCACAACCGATCCGAGGGCGCCACCGATTGCAATAACAAGATAGCTGATCATAAAAATCCCGACGCGTCTTCGCGCATCAGCAGTTATCAGCTTTGAAAACGGTCAGCGCGGTTCTCCCAAATCGGGATGGCAAACTCCATTGCCGGCGCGATTGGTAAACGATCGTGTTGGAATTGCAAGCGGAGAACATCGACCATGGCACTGATGGATTGGCTCTGGCTGAGTTTGTATCACGCGCTGGCGATGCTGTGGTCGACATTCTGGGCGCTCGTGCTCGGGTTCACCATTTCGGGCGTGCTCCAGGTGTACGTCAGCAAAGAGCAAATGATCCGTGCATTCGGGAGGACGAATTTGAAATCGGTAGCAATAGCGACCGGGCTCGGCGCAGCCAGCAGTTCCTGCTCTTATGCCGCGGTGGCGGCGGCGCGCAGCGCGCTTCAACAAGGTGCCGCGTTAGTTCCAGCGCTGGCCTTTATGTTTGCCTCTACCAATCTGGTGATCGAATTGGGAGCGGTTTTATGGGTTTTAATGGGGTGGACGTTCCTCATCGCGGAATTTGCCGGCGCGCTAATCCTTATTGCGTTGATGTGGGCGATGATACGTTCCTTTTTACCTAAAACCATTGAAACCGAAATTCGGGCGCGCCTGCATCACCAGGAGGCTGAATCGCATTGTCATTCACATGAGGCAGCAGCCGATCATGGCCATGAGACAAGGAAATGGACACAAGTGGGCAACGCTTTCGTCGCGGACTGGACGATGCTTTGGAAGGAAATTCTTGGCGGATTTGTTATCGCCGGCTTTTTAGCGACACTGGTGCCGCATAGTTGGTGGGAGGCGTTGTTTCTGCAAAGTGGACCGTTTGTTGTTCGCTTAATCGAAAATGCGCTGGTCGCTCCGATCATCGCCTTGCTTTCGTTTGTCTGTTCAGTCGGCAACATCCCGCTTGCCACTCTGCTTTGGTCTCAGGGCATTAGTTTCGGCGGCGTGATTTCATTCATTTACGCCGACCTGATCGTTATCCCGATCATCATCATTTACGCCAAGTATTACGGCATCCGAGCCGCTGCTTGGATTACCGCGATCTTCTACGCGTCGATGGTGCTGGCCGGAATAATCGTCGATCTTGTTTTCGGTGGTCTTGGACTGATACCAACCGGCGGTAGACCGCCGAGCGCAATCGAACACGCACACATCGTCTGGAATTACACCAGTTGGCTCGACGTAATGGCACTCATTTTCGCAGCCTGGCTTTTGTTTTTGCATTTTCGGTCTCGCGGCGAAGATGGTGGCGCTCACGCGTGCCATTAAACGAAGGGATGAGCTTTCACTCGTCCTAGACGCGGTGCTAGCCGGACTGGCGTAAGCGCATCCCTCCGGGGACCTCGCGCGAAAATGACGCGTTGCGCATAGCATGACGTTCCGCCACCTTGCTCGCCGATGGCGAAGACCTTCTACATCACTACTGCGATCGACTACACCAACTCGGCGCCGCATATTGGCCATGCCTACGAGAAGGTGCTCGCCGATGTCATCGCGCGCTATCATCGGCTCAAGGGTGAGAACGTTTTCTTTCTAACCGGCGTCGATCAGCATGGGCAGAAGGTCCAGCAATCGGCCGAAAAACAGGGTGTACTGCCGGAGCAGTTTGTCGCTGGTGTGACCGAACAGTTCATCGCCCTCTGGGATAAACTGGATGTGCGTTACGACGCGTGGGCGGCAACGACTGATCCGCTGCACAAGAAATGTGTGCAAGGAATGCTGCAAAGGTTGTTTGATGAAGGCCAGATTTATAAAGACAAACAAGCGGGTTATTACTCGGTCCGACAGGAACAATTTGTAACCGACAAAGAGCGCGGACCGGACGGAAATTTTGGAGCAGAGTGGGGGCAGGTAGAGTTTCGCGAAGAAGAGAATTACTACTTCAAACTGAGCGAGCACAAGGAGTGGTTAGTTCAGTTTTTGCGCTCGCATCCACATTTCGTTAGCCCGTCGTTTCGTCAGACAGAGCTAATCAACGCGGTCGAAAAATTGGGCGGCAATCGCCAGTCCGGCTCGGACCTTTGTATTTCGCGCCCGAAAGCACGCTTGAGCTGGGGGATCGAGCTGCCGTTCGATCCGGACTTCGTGAACTACGTCTGGTTCGATGCGTTGAGTAACTACATTAGCTTTATCGGCTACGATCCGGATAAAGCTTTCAACTCTCAACCCTCAAGTTTCCTTGAAAAATGGCCGGCGCTCCAAATCATCGGGAAAGACATCCTCCCACCCGCGCACGGCATTTACTGGCCGATCATGCTGCATGCACTCGGATTTCCCGATGGAGCAATGCCGCAATTATTAGTCCACGGCTGGTGGAACCTCGGCGGCGCGAAGATGAGCAAGAGCGCCGGTAATGTCGTCGATCCGGCTGCATTGGCAGATAAATACGGCGCCGAAGCTCTGCGGTACTATTTGATGAGCGACATTGTCATCGGACGAGACGCCGACTTTCTCGAATATCGAATCGCCGAAGGCTACAATGCTGACCTGGCCAACACCATTGGCAATCTGCTCAACCGCACCCTGAACATGGCGCAGCGTTACTGCGGTGAAAAACTTTCGCGCGGGGGACAGGAGAGTTCCTTGGAGTTAGAAGTTCTGGCGAGAGACTACGCCGATCTGGCCGAAGATGTGTGGATGAGTGGAACGATGATGACCACCGCTAAGATCGCCTACCGGGCCAACCAGTTGATCGAAGAACGCGCACCGTGGAAGATGATGAAGGTCGGCAAGGACAAAGAGGTTTCTCATCTGCTCTACAACGTGGCTGAGGCGTTGCGCGTAATCGCGATCCTTCTCTCACCCATGGTACCAAACGGCGCGCACGGAATTTTCGATGAACTGTATTGGACGCTGGATGTGAGCGGAAGGGAAGGGGGTTTTCGGGTGGGGGTTGGGTAGGGG
>JBKPQI010000039.1:0-6545 GCA_046733975.1 Verrucomicrobiota bacterium | reverse complement strand
CGGCGAGGGTTGGCCCTTTGTGCCACGTCATTTTTTTACTCGCGGACGTGATATTTTCCCCGAACCGGGCTGAGGCTGGAATGAAAACGCGCGGCTTCAGATTTAGCGTCTTTAGAAATTCGCGATAACTGGTTTCGATTTCGCGGAAGCGTGCTTCGGAATAATCGGCCAGGTCCATCTTGTTCACGACCACGCAGAACTGCTGCACGCCGAGCAGACTCAACAGATAGGCGTGGCGCTTCGATTGTTCCTGCACGCCTTCGTTGGCCGCAATTACGAGCACGGCTGCGTCGGCGTTCGCCGCTCCCGTGATCATGTTCTTCAGAAACTCCTTGTGACCGGGCGCATCGATAATCATGTAATTCCGCTTGGCCGTTTTGAACGGTATCTGCGTCGTATCGATGGTGATGTTTTGTTCCTGTTCCTCCAGCAACGCGTCGAGGAGGAAGGCGAACTCGAATTCCATGTTTTCCGCCGCGCACGCCTTCTGCACCTGCTCGAGCTTGCCCTCTGGAAGCGAATTCGTGTCGTTCAGTATGCGACCGATGAGCGTAGACTTACCGTGATCGACATGCCCGACGAAGACGACGCGGAGTTTCGTCTCGGCGTTGGACGTCGATTGAGTAGTTGTTTTTGGTTCCGTCATTCTTCTGATTTGCGCCAGCGCCTAGAGAAATCCTTTGGCGCGTAATTTTTGCATTGCATTCCGCTCGTGATGGTCTTGGGCACGCCCCGCGCGCTCGCTGGTACGCGTGGTTTCCAATTCGGCGATGATGGCATCGATGGTGTCGGCGTTGCTTTTGATCGGTTTCGTGATCGGGCTGCAGCCTAGTGAGCGATAACGCTGCCCATTTTTCGCGAAATACATTTTCGGAATCGGAATGTTTTCGCGCTGGATGTAGCGCCAGATATCGACCTCGGTCCAATCCAGCAGCGGTTGCACTCGGACGTGTTCGCCTTTCCCGGCCGTGGTGGCGAATTGTCCCCAGAATTCCGGCGGTTGATCCTTGTAATCCCATTCAAATTGCGCATTGCGCGGCGAGAAATATCGCTCCTTGGCTCGGGTCGGATCCTCATCGCGCCGAATGCCAGTGATGAGAGCGTCCCACCCATACTGGGCCATCGCTTGTTGCAATGCCACGGTTTTCAATTCGTGCGTCACCGTCACGGGATCGTGCGTTTCGTAACCGACGCCGCGGGCGCGCGCCTCCTGGTTAATCTTCACCACCAGATTCAATTTGTACTGCGCGGTGGCCCATTCCCGGAATTCGAGCATTTCCGGAAATTCATAAGTGGTGTCGATGTGTAAAACCGGAAACGGCACCCGTCCGAAAAATGCCTTTGATGCTAACCAGATTAAGACGTTGGAATCTTTTCCCATCGACCACGGCATCGCGATATTTTTGAAGGCGTGATAGGCCTCGCGAAAAATAAATACGCTCTGGTTTTCCAGCCGATCGAGATGTGTGCGCGTCGTTGTCGTCATTGAAAATTTTGGCGAGCGCGTTCTATACAATTCGGAAGGTGTAATTGCAAAGGCCCGCGCGCCCCCGATGTAGCAGATTCTATGCTCCTTGGGTCGGTCAGCCCGAGCGACAGTCGAGGGATCCCGGCGGGGCAGCTTAGAGGTAACTTCCCCGGGATCCCTCGACTTACGCCCGGGATGACGGTACTTGCGCCCGCTCATTGCCTTGCATGAGCACCTCCCGACGTTAGTGTTAGCCATGCCGCAAGTGGCCGCGTACGATTCAAAGATCGAGGGCAACGTCATTTTCACTCAACTCGACGCGGCCATGAACTGGATGCGGAAGAACTCGCTCTGGCCCATGCCTATGGGCCTCGCGTGTTGCGCGATCGAATTAATGGCAACAGCGGCTTCCCGGTTCGATATCGCACGGTTCGGCTCCGAAGTGATGCGGTTTTCTCCGCGCCAATGCGACGTGATGATCGTCGCCGGGACTGTCACTTACAAAATGGCGCTTGCGGTCAAGCGTATCTGGGAGCAAATGCCCGAGCCAAAGTGGTGCATCGCGATGGGAGCATGCGCATCCAGCGGCGGAATGTATCGAAGTTACGCCGTGCTGCAGGGCATCGATCAACTGATTCCGGTCGACGTTTACATCTCCGGATGTCCCCCTCGCCCCGAAGCGCTTCTGGAGGGACTAATGCGTTTACAAAAAAAAATCGAAGGCGAGCAATCGTTTCTTGCTCAAAAACCTCAGCTCGCAGCTGAATTAGCGCCGGAGACTCAAAAGAGCAAGACCGCCCGAGCCTACATCCGCGGTGGCGCGACCGCCGCCACGTCAAACCCAAAATAGATGACCGGGCACGAGTTGTTGAGATCGCTGAGCCGTTTGCTCGGCTCAAAAATTCAGAGCCGAATCGATTTTCGCGGCGAGACGACGTTCACGATTCAACCGGAAGATATACGCGAGGTCGCGAAATTTTGCCGCGACCAATTATCGTTTGATTACCTGATCGACATTTCCAGCGTCGATAATTTCGGCGAAGAACCACGTTTCGAGGTGGTTTACGAGCTTTACTCCATGACACTCTCCGTTCATTTGCGACTAAAGCTCGCAGTCAGCGAAGAAGTGTGCGCCGTCGACACGATGTCGGATATGTGGCCAACCGCGGATTGGCATGAGCGCGAGATTTACGACATGATGGGAATTCGCTTCAACAACCATCCTGACCTGCGTCGGATTCTAATGTGGGACGGGTATCCTTTCTTTCCTTTGCGAAAAGACTTCCCGCTGGAAGGGTTGCCGAGCGAAATGCCGGATGTTGCGTTCACATCTGCTGCTCCGATGGAGGGCGGACCATTCGTTACCCAGCCATCCACGGCGACGGCAAAAGATCGCGAACCGCGAGCCAGACGCCCCGAAGTTAGTTAAGGGGGAGTGGGAATCCAGCCGCGGTCATCGCGAGCGAAATCGGCGTCGCCTCCCGTCCAGTGCGGCTAAAGATTGGGCAAGGATTCTTCCAACAGCCGCGAAAAATTTGCTGCTGCGTTACGACTGGTTTCCAGCACCTCGTCATGGCTCAGTGTTGTTGCCGAAAGGCCGGTGGCCAAATTCGCGATGCAGGAGAAGGCGGCGACTTCCATTCCGAGCGTGCGCGCCTGTATCACTTCGAGAACGGTCGACATTCCCACTGCATCCGCGCCGAGCTTTTGCAGCATGCGGACCTCAGCCGCAGTTTCGTATTGCGGGCCGATGACCGCAGCGTAAACGCCCTGACGCAGCACTATCCCGATTTCGTGCGCGGCCTCTCGAAAAATTCCCTGCAATCGCGGCGAATAAGCATGACTAAGATCAACGAACTGCCCCTTGCCAATCAATGGAGACATTCCCGTCAAGTTGAGATGATCGTTGATCATCATCCAATCGCCTGGTCTGAATCTCACATTGAGTCCGCCAGCGGCGTTCGTAATAATTAATTTGCTAACGCCGGCGTCGCGTAGCATCCGAACATTCGCGGTGATCTCGGCCGAAGAATAGCCTTCGTAGAGATGGACGCGCCCGTGAGCGAAGATCACACGCGTTCCGAATATGTCGCACAATGAAAATTTTCCGGCGTGGCCCGGAATGCGCGGCCTGGGCAATTCGGAAAAGTTCGCGTAATCCAAGGATTCGATCGGTTTCTGAACAATCCCATTCAAGCCGGACCCGACAATGATCCCAATTTCTGCCTCCCAATTGCGGAGCCGTTCGCCCGGGCCATCCTCTTTCATTTTGAAGTTGTAGTTGAAGGCGCCTGAAGGCGCCAAGCTAAACCCTCCGTGCGGTAGGGTCCGCTGTCTTCAGCGGATCTCAGGAGCCCCTATGCTGGTGACAGCGCACACTGAAGCGCTGAAGGAGCCGCCATCAGGCGGCTGAAACGGGAGGCGCGCTCGCGGGTTTCCGTGTCGTCACCATCACGTCCGGCCGCAGCGAATCCTCGCGAGGCGGTACTGTTTTCGTTTCCTGTTTCGGGTAGGCGATCCGACTGTGCAGCATCGTCATAAGCGTAAAACGAAAACGCTCGGCAATAATGCGAACATCACGCAATGTCAGGTCGCATTCGTCGAGCTGTCGATCGCTAATCCGCTGGTCGATAATGTCGTTCACCAGTTGCTCGATCTTCCCCGGCGTCGGTTTCTCCAAACTCCGCGACGCACTTTCCACTGCATCGGCCAGACTCACGATCGCGCTCTCTTTCGTTTGCGGTTTCGGCCCGCCGTAGCGGAAACTCTCTTCGCATACTTCGGGGATGTCGTCCTGACGCATCTTCATGATCTTGCCGCCGACCCGCGCGTCTTCATGCATCTGGAGCGCGCGCTTGTAGAAATAGTAAACCAGCGAAGTGCCGTGGTGTTCCTGAATGATATCGATGATGCGCTGGTTGAGCTTGTATTTGAGAGCGAGATCAACGCCTTCCTTGACGTGGGCAATGATAATCAACGCGCTCATCGTTGGCGCGAGGTCCTCGTGCGGATTGCGCTCGAAACTCATATTTTCGGTGAAATAATCCGGCTTCACCAGTTTTCCGACATCGTGAAAATAGGCACAGACGCGGCAAAGCGTGGCGTTGGCGCCGATCGCCTCGCCAGCGGCTTCAGCCAGGTTCGCTACCACCAGGCTGTGATGATAAGTGCCCGGCGCTTCGATCGTCATCCGACGCAGAAGTGGGTGATTTAAGTCAGACGCTTCCAACCACGAGATGTCGGTCGTGATCTGGAACAACGGTTCGAGCATTGGGATGACTCCACCGACGATGGTGGCGGTGACAAGCCCGTTGCCGATGGCCAACGCGCTTTGTAATCCGATCAATCCCCAGTCGTTCGCAGTCGGAGGAAAAAGATTGATCGGGCCGATGTAACCGAACGTCAGCGACAAAATCCAGATCGCAGCGCCGGCACCAAGTCCGCCTTGGACCAATTTGCTGCGTCGGCGCACTTGCAGGGTGAGATAAACCGCAGTGAACCCGCTGATCATTCCGGTCACGAGCACCGGTGCGTTGACCAGCATGGGCGCATCGCTTCTTCCGAAGAGGACGCTGCTCCAAAGGCTGACAAAAACCGCCGCATATAATCCGTGGTTCCGCCCCAACAGCACACTCAGCAACAGAGGCGCCAGCGCGTAAGGTGCGAGCAACTCCGCCATCTCCGGTTGCAGGCCGAGCGCATGGCTACGGCAAAGCACGACAATAAATTTAGTAAGCGTGAGCTGAACCAGGATTACTCCAAAAACGAGAAGAATGCGTGAGCTTTGTGAAAAAGTCCGCGGCTGGTTAATCCACAACATCATCAGCGCGGTCAGGAAAAAGAGCAGCGCGATGACAAAATTTTTTGTCACCTCCTGCTGGTTGCCGCTGAAGATGAGCAAGGCGAGACCGGCGATGAACCCGAGAAGGAGAACGCCCTTCATCGCCACCGAATATTCCAGTCCCCGCAGCAACTCGTTACGGGCGCGGCGGCGGCGCAATTTTCCGGAGGCGAGACCGCGGCGAACCAATTCGCTACGTTTAAAAAAGTCGATCATTACTTGCGCCCCGATGGTGTTCGGTGCTGCTGGTAGGCGTTAATTATGGCACGGACCAGGGCGTGACGCACGACATCCCGTTCGGTAAAATAGCTCATCGCGATGCCTGGCACGTTTTTCAGGGCCTGGAGCGCCTCCACTAAACCCGAGCGCTTGTTTGGTGGCAAATCGATTTGTGTCACATCGCCGGTGACGACGCATTTGGAATTCATGCCGATGCGGGTGAGCAGCATGAACATCTGTTCCGTAGTAGCGTTCTGAGCTTCATCGAGAATGACGAACGCGTTGTTGAGGGTGCGGCCGCGCATGTAAGCAAGCGGTGCCACCTCAATGACTTCGCGGGAAAGTGCACGCTCCAGTTCCTCCGCTTCCATCATATCGTGCAAAGCATCGTAGAGTGGTCGCAAATAGGGTGTGATTTTTTGCTGTAAATCGCCCGGGAGAAATCCCAGCGCCTCTCCCGCCTCCACTGCCGGGCGCGCCAGAATGATTCTGGAAACCTGTTCTTTCTTTAGCGCCGCCACCGCCATTGCCACCGCGATATAAGTTTTGCCGGTGCCGGCCGGTCCAATCGCGAACACGACATCGTGTTTCTCAATCGCCTCGACATAATTTTTTTGTCCAACCGTCCGCGCGATGACCGGCGCCTTACGCGACGAGGTGACGATGCGGGCGGAAATGGCATCCGATAAATCTTCCGTGCGTTCTTCACTCACGGAATTAAGGGCGTAATTGAATTCATGTTTCTGGATATCGACGCCACGCTTGCGCGCCTCTTCCAGTTGATCGAAAACACGCTGCACCTGGTCGAGCTTGTCCGGTTCTCCTTCTATTTTCATCCAGCCCTCGCGCGTTGTAATCCGAACCGCAAGGGAATCCTCCAGATTTTTCAGCAACTTAATATCGTTCGCGTAGAGCGACTGCAACGCCCGGGCGCTCTCAAATTCCAAAGTACGGGTCTCAGTCATTGACGTGCGGCCGCCTGCGATCGTGGGAGCGGCTGGGAACTCCTTTCGCTTT
>JBKPQI010000038.1:0-22892 GCA_046733975.1 Verrucomicrobiota bacterium | reverse complement strand
GATTTGACGCCGGTGCCGGAACCATTGCTAGCACCACCCTCGTGTTGTGACTGGGAGATTCTTTGGACCAGCGAATCACAGCGCTATGGCGGACCGGGCGCGGTAGATATTGCGACGGATGAAAGATGGGTATTGCCATCCGAATCCGCACTAGTGTTTCGACCTCGGCGACGAACCCAACCGCGCAGAGAGCCGAAGAAACGTGAATAAGTATTTCAATGCAAATGAAGCGCACTGCCTTCGAGCAGCCTGACTGGGAGGGGCGACTCCCAAGTCGCGCTTCTTCACGAACTCCAGGCTGCGGCGACTTGAGAGTCGCCGCTCCAGTCGAAAAGAAGCCTCTGTTCTAACTCCCAACGACCCGTAAACCCCAGACGAAATGGTTTTCACCACTCGAACAGTGCCATGGGATAGAACGAGTCATTCGCGTGAACAGCTACTTTCCCGCGAGTGGCTGGTGACAAACGGGCTCGGTGGTTTCGCCTCCGGCACCATTCCTGGCGCTATCACCCGGCGTTATCACGGACTACTCATCGCGGCGTTGCCGGCACCACACGGGCGTATGGTGATGTGGAGTCACGTCTCGGAATTCCTGCGATTTGCCGATGACGACGTTGTCTCCCTCGGCGCCGAAGAACGTGCCGGCGGGCAGCTCGATCTCGGCGCAGCTGATTACCTCCACGAATTCCGTCTCGAAAACGGTTTACCGGTTTGGACCTATTGCGTGCGCGACTTGGTTCTGGAGAAACGGGTCCTGATGCTGCATTTGCAAAATACCGTTCACGTCATTTACCGCATTCTTGAAGGCGAGAAGCGTCCCAGGCTCGAATTACGCCCGGCTTTTTGCTTCCGACATTACGAATCCCCGGTGAACGCAGGACTGGCCCCTCCATATCAGTTGGGCGCGATCGAGGACCGTTACGAAATCACCGCCGCACACAGCGATCTCCCGCCGCTACGCATGAAGCTCGCGAACGATCATGCTCAGTTCACTGTCGCGGCGCAAAATCTTCATCAGGTCGTTTACCGAATCGAGCAGAGTCGCGGTTACGCTTATGAGGGAGAACTTTGGAGCCCGGGATTCTTTGCCGTCGATATGCAGGAGCGCAACCTCGCCGCCATCATCGCCTCAATCGAGCCGTGGGACATCATTAATGTCCTCACACCCGAAGCAGCGTTGTCTGCGGAAGAAGAGCGACGCGCCAAAATGCTGGACGACGCCGTGCCGGAGGCCCGCAGTAAATTTCCGGCCGAGCTCGTCTTTGCCGGCGACCAATTCATCATCACGCCGGCCGGTCGGTTTGAAGAAGCCGCCCGCGCCCACGCCGCCGGTGACGAAGTGCGAACCGTCATCGCCGGGTATCATTGGTTCACCGACTGGGGACGCGACACCATGATCTCCCTCGAAGGTCTAACTCTCGTTAGCGGTCGTTGTTTGGAAGCGGGATACATTTTGCGGACCTTCGCTCACTATGTCCGCGATGGACTCATCCCAAACATGTTTCCTGATGGACAAAAGGATGGTCTTTATCATACGGCTGATGCAACCCTCTGGTTCTTTCACGCGCTTAACCGTTACCTGAAGTACACCGACGACCGAACCACTCTCCATCTCCTGTTGCCGGTGTTAATCGATATTGCCGAGTACCATCTGCGCGGCACCCGCTTCAACATCCACGTCGATCCGCGCGATGGCTTGCTCGCGCAAGGCGCGGAAGGTTATCAGCTCACCTGGATGGACGCGAAGATGGGCGACTGGGTAGTCACGCCGCGTCGAGGCAAAGCAGTTGAGATCAATGCGCTTTGGTACAACGCGCTTGAGCTGGTCGCACAGTGGTGCCGCGAAGAAGGCGATGTTAAGCACGCGGAAAAATATGGTGACGCCGCCAAACGCGCGTGCGCTTCATTCAACGAACGCTTCTGGTTCGCCGATGGTGGCTATCTTTTCGATGTCGTTGATTGCAATGGCCAAAGCGGGACCAACGATTCCGCCTGCCGGCCAAACCAGCTTTTTGCCATCTCACTCGACTATCCGGTGCTTGAACAGGAACATTGGGCCGCGGTGGTCAAAGTCGCGCAAGAAAAACTCCTGACGTCACTGGGGCTGCGTTCCCTGTCGCCCGACCATCCTGATTACAAACCGATTTATTCCGGGGATCTTCGTTCGCGCGACGGGGCGTATCATCAAGGCACGGTGTGGGCGTGGTTGATCGGACCTTTCATCGACGCCTGGTTAAGAGTGAACCCTGAAGATAAAAAAGGCGGCCGAAGATTTCTGGAAGTATTTCCACACCATCTGGGCGACGACGGCATCGGCACGATTAGCGAAGTTTTCGACGCGCGGGAGCCGCATTTTGCCGGGGGCTGCATCGCGCAGGCCTGGAGTGTTGCGGAAGTATTGCGGAGTTGGATTAAGACGACGTAGATAACACGTCATCCCGACCATCAGTCGAGGGATCCCGTCGCTTTTTCAGAATCCCTCGAACTCACGCTTGGGATTGTCCATGTAGCGATCAATTGTTGTCCTTTTCGACAATCAAACGTCCTGCTTCGCACGAATTTACATTGAATGGCACCAGTCGAAACAGCTGAGCAAATTTCTGCCAAACCAGAGGTTCGGCACGCTTTGTCACAAACAGGCGGACCGAAACCGAGTAAGGAGCCGGTTAAAGCCGCGACCAAGGACAAGTTCTGGTTTCTTACCCACGTTCTTCTGATCCTTGGCTGCGCGGTCCTGTATTACCTTATCGGATCGAAACTCATTCCGGTGCCGCAAAACACCGTAGATCTCGTCAGGCGATTCCTGCGCGGCGCAGTATTCGTCATCATCGTCCTGGCGATCGCCAAAGCCGTTACTATTTACGCAATTGGGCGCGTCGAAGATGCGGCCGCGCGTTTCACTTTGCGGCGGGTCGAACACCTCGTTGTGGCACTCGTTATTGCCGTCATCATCATCGGCGTTGTTTTTGTTAATTGGTACACTGCCATCGTATCCGTCGGTATCGGCTCGATCATTGTTGGCCTGGCAGTGCAAACTCCGATGACGAGTTTTCTCGGCTGGATCTACATTCTTATCCGGCGGCCCTATCAAGTCGGTGATCGTATCCAAATCGACGATGCCACCGGGGACGTCATTGATGTCAGCTATCTCGACACCACATTGTGGGAGTTCGGCGGCAAATATCTTTCCAGTGATCATCCGAGCGGCCGCATCATCAAGTTTCCCAACTCGAAAGTGCTGAGCGCGATGGTGTTTAACTATTCGTGGCCGCTTTTCCCCTACATCTGGAACGAGATCAAGTTCAACATCGCCTATAATAGTGATCTGCGATTTGTAGCGGAAACAATGCAGAAGATCACCGCCGACGAGATCGGCGAAGAAATGATGAAGCGGGTCGATGTTTTTCGCGAGCTGCTGGCGAAGACGCCGGTCGACGAGCTCGAGGTGCGAGAACATCCGCGCGTAATTTTTCGGGTGAGTGAAAACACCTGGTTGGAAGCAATCGTCCGTTATCTCGTTCCTCCGCGTGGAGCGGGATCGGTCAAGACCCGTCTCATTCCGAAACTGCTCGCTGCCCTGAACGCAGAGCCAAATAAAGTGATGTTCCCCAAGGGCGACGCGCGCTAGGCCTGGGCACGTTTCCGGTAGAGGGCGCCGCGCTGTCGGCGGCCAAGATTTGCGACGCGGTAGGGCATGTCGCTTCAGATCATTAAAAATGCCGCGGCCGGCGACCGCGGCTGCAACGCACGCAGTTGCACAGCGCCGTGCATCGGTTGATTACTTCCCGCTTATGCGATTTTTGCAGGCGTTATTCTGGCTTGGGGTGACGATTTCCGCTTCGGGGGCCCCGCCCAAGATTTTGCCGCTCATGTCAGCGCCTCCCAAAGCAGAAAGAGCGGATAAGCAGGCCGTCGTTGCCCTTCCCAATTACGACGAAGAGACCGCAACACGCCTGCAGATTTTTCTCGATAATAACGATTTCGGTCCGGGGAAGATCGATGGACAAATGGGCGAGTTCTTTCGCAAGGCACTACTCGCCTACAAACGAGCGCACCTGATGCCCCTCCGTGGAACGGTCGATCAATGGCTGCTCGAACAGGTTCCGGAAACGTTCACCAACTATACTATTCCTCCGGAAGCAGAAAATTTTGTCGGGCCGACGGCAACTAAACCGAGCGAACAGGCAAAGCTGAAAGCGCTGAAGTATGGATCGCTGCTGGAGTTCGTGGCCGAGCGATTTCATTCGGCGGAAGATTATCTCCGCCAACTAAATCGGCCCATGAACCTCGATGAGCTTAAACCGGGCGACACGGTCAAGGTGCCAAATGTTGTCCCATTCAAAATCGAAGATCTGCACGCAGGTTTCGCGGAGCCAAATCCGGCATTCGCCAACCGCATTGTCTACGTCGACACTAAAGAACGTTTTCTTTTAATCTACGAAAACAATTTGTTGGTGGCGGAATTTCCGATCACTCCCGGGTCGACCAAATTGCCTGCACCCATCGGCGTCTGGAAAATTGTCGGCATTGCCACCTTGCCGGTGTTTCGACATGACGAAGGCATCTTGAATTTCGGTGTTAAAAGCGACACCGCATTTATCCTGCCGGCCGGACCGAATAATCCGGTTGGAATCTTATGGATGGGCTTAAGCAAGCCGCATGTCGGCATTCACGGAACAAACCAGCCTGAAACAATTGGCCGGGCGGCCAGTCATGGTTGCATCCGCACCGCAAACTGGGACGCTGCGCGGGTGAAGGAACTGGTGACCGTGGGCAATATTGTTTCGATTTTTTGACTGTATCGGCGCTCTACGAGCGCGGATCTTTTGAATTCGGCGGTCATAGACCGCGGCTACAACTGGAGCGGACACTAGCGGGTTGACTCAGGATGGCTTGATTATCAACAGTCACCATGAATTTCTCGCATAAGCTGCTAAAACTTTTGGATCCCGATATCATCTCCAGTTTGCGCGAGCATGTTCATCGAGCCTTTCATCCGATCAATGCACGCGGAATCCTGGAGGAGCTCGAAAAAGATCCGGCGTGGGAAGCGCTCCGTCGGAAATATCCGCCCGGGATCAAACAAATGCATCGCTGGGCCGACACGAAGTCTTGGATTAGGCGGAATATCGAACGCGCCCAAGACCTTTCACTCGATCGTGGCCCGCGCCGTCACATTCTCGATCTCGGTTGCGGGCCCGGTTACTTCCTTTATGTCGCGAAAAAGCTCGGACACAGCGGCACTGGGTTGGATATCGACGAGCACGCGATTTTTCGCGAGACTCTGCCACTGCTGGGGGTGAAGCGTATTGTGCATCGCATTCAACCTCGTTTTCATTTGCCGGCGCCGGAACACAAATACGATCTGATTACAAGCTACCTCACCTGTTTCCATCGCCTCGAACGTCTGCGGGACGGTAACTGGCAAACTTGGTCTGCTGACGAGTGGCAATTCTTCATCGACGATGTTCGCGCCCACCAGTTAGCTAAAGGCGGATTATTACTTCTCGAATTTCATCCGCAAAAAAATGGCGAACTTTACGCCCCAGATGTTCGCGAATTATTTGTCAAGAATCGCGCACGCCTTTTTCGTTCCAAAGTGTTCTTGAAGAATTAGCGATTGGACGCCTCACGCGGCGAAACGACGTTCAGACCGCGCTCTCACACGTGTCATCCTGAGTCGCGACGCCAACGAGCCAAGCTTTGAGCGGACTCGCGGCCAGATCGCTGCGCTACGTTTTCGCGCTAACAGAACCCGCAAACGTTTCCAGCAACGACGGAATCAGCGCCGCCAAGCCTTGCTGGTGATCCGCCGTGGGATCGACTTTGCCGGTCGGAGTTAGTTTGTCGACGATCTTGGGAAGGAATTCGGCCAAAAGAGTGGACGCTTGCGCCGGATCAATTCCCATCTTCGCCGCCAGCGCCTTGACCTGGTCGGAACCCAAACAACTCTGAATCTGACTGCTCGAGATAGTCTGGTTCTCACCGAGACCAACCCACGAGGCAAAAGCATTTCCACAGCCGCCTTGCGAGAACTTGTTTGCCAAACCTTGCAATCCCCCGCTCTGCTGCAAGACGCCGCCCAGAACTCCGATCAGCGCATTGGCGCCACTGGCCCCCTCGCCCGTTTTTCCACCGACTGCGCCGAGTATCGAATCGAGAAGCCCCATAATTTATTGTCCTCCTGTTGATTGTGCTGACAGCGTATCTGAGGAACAAGAACCATGGAAGCGATATCTTTTCATTCCGAGACAGACAAGTACTTGTGCTCAATCTTCTGTAGAGCGTTAGAGGAGCTAATTATCTCAACTCGGCCAGGTGGATCAGCCGCTCCGTCGGGCGATATTAAAATTCGCGGCTTCGCCGCCTTAATTTCGACATCGAGCAATGACCGCTCGATCCACACTCATCCTGTGCAGTAACCAAAACGAATATTGACCGAGGCTTTGCTTTTGTGAATCGTGAGCAGCAAACCAATCAACGGAGGAATAAATTATGGGACTGTTCAATAACCTAATGTCGAAAATCTTCAGTCACGCCAGCTCGGCTCCTGCAGCGGCGCCCGGAGCACAAACGCCATCTGCCGTAGCTCCTGAACAAAAGGCAGCAGTGCCCGCTGGGCCAGCTACGACCGCTGCGCCACCTGCAACGGTTGATGTAACTGCTATTCTCAATGATCTGGCAGAAAAGAATCCCGAGAAACTGGATTGGAAACGATCGATCGTCGATCTGATGAAGCTGGTTGGCATGGACAGCAGCTTCGCGGCGCGGAAACAACTGGCAGCCGAATTGCACTATACCGGCGACCCAAACGATTCCGCGTCGATGAACATGTGGCTGCACAAGGAAGTGCTGCGAAAGTTGGCCGAAAATGGCGGCAAAGTTCCGCAAGAATTGTTGAGGTAATATTCGGGAGCGCACAGCACATTTCGCTTTGGGCCGCTGGGAAATGGCAGGCCGAAGGGCCGGAGAAGATTAGTCTGTAGTACAAACCACCGGTGCGACGAAAATGAGCCCCGTCGGGGGCGACGGAATGAACGCGATATTCGCTCGGCTCATCCCGGGATAAACTTAATGCGGCAGTGCATTCGGTGGCTTGCGCCACGATTTATCTCCGGTACCGCTCCGGGCTAATCCGAAACATCAAAAATTGAGTAGTCTTCATCCAGCGGCGGGACCTTCGACCCGTGCTATTTTTGCGATCATGAATCCCGATAAGCTGTTCGATTACCTCGACGGCAAACTAGCCGACCATGAACGGAAGGCGGTGGAGGACCGACTGATGAGCGACGTAAAGGCGCGACGTGAATTCGATGTTGCCCGCCGCATTCATTCGAGCATGCGGCAAAACGACAGTGAGCGGCCCGAAGTTCTTGACGAATTATCAGACGAAACGGCGGCGCGCGGCCGACGATTGGCGCGGCAGGTCGGTCTGGCTTTCACCGTCTTAGTGGCGATGAACGTTCTGCTCGGTCTGCTTTACATTGCACATCGCGAAAGCAAAAACCCCAATCGGCAGTTGCTTGACGAACAGGCGCGCGAGCATCTTCAGAAGTCTCTGGAAAACGCTGCCGCGACCCTGACTCCCCCGCCACTAGGTGTGGGAAGATTGCAAGTGACCGCTGAAACGGGGCAGAGCGCCTCTGTCGCCGATGAAATCGTTCTAGCTGCGCAAAAGTTTCTCGGCTCGGCGACGCAGGCAGCACTCGATAATGGCAGAATCGACGTCGTAGTGGAGGTTCCGGGGAAAACTGCAACGGACTTTAAAAACGCGCTGCCCGTTCTTTTGGGAGTCAAAGCGGTCAGCGGGGAAATTTCGCCCGGCGCGCCCAACGAAAAAGTTTCTGTAATTGTTCATCTGACGGAAGCGAAATGATTGCCGTCACGTTCGCGTTGCCGGCGGAAAGCAGCGCATTTATTCGCGCACTCCATGGGGTGAAGCGGGATGGATCGCTGGTAAAGGGGGACTTCCAACGTCCAACGTCCAACGCCCAACGCTCAACGCTCGATGTTTCCGTGCTGCATACTGGCGTTGGCGCGGCCAAATGCGCGGAGCGAGTTGGGAATTTTTTGAACAGGCAAAGGCCGGAGGTGTTAATCGCCAGTGGATTCTGCGGCGGGACCAATGATGAGTTGCAGCCCGGCGACCTGGTGATCGCGGAGAATGCATCCCATCCCGGACTGGTGCAGAAGGCGCGTGAGATTCTGTTTCGAGTGAAGGTCGGCAAAATCCATTCTGCTGATCGGGTCATCGATCCTGCGACGGATCGATACGCAATCGGACGGGAGCATGCCGCCATTGCCGTTGACATGGAAACTGAAACGATCGCGCGGATTTGTGCCGCTGAATCTATTCCGATGCTGGGCCTACGGGTGGTGAGTGATTCCCCTGGGGCGCCGTTCCCAGCACCGCCAAATGTGCTTTTTGACATCGAAAAACAGCGCACCGACTTTTCACTATTGTTTGGTTATATCGTGCGTAATCCACAGTCAGCGCTTCGGTTGGCGCAATTCTCGAAACAAGTCACGAGTTCCAAGACGAAATTGGCTGATGCATTGTGTGCGGTCTTGAGTGCGGTGTGATTAACCAACCCCGTCATCCCGGGCGAGAGTCGAGGGATCCCGCTATATAATTAAAGCTTACGCATCGGCATCCGTCGACTTCCGCTCGGGATGACGGCGGGTCGTTAGGCCGGTTCGACATGCACGAGCACATCGACAATGCGCGAGTCGGCGCCTCGAATAATGTCTTTCACCCGGTGCGCCAACTCGTGGCCCTCCCGCACGGAAATACTCCCGTCGACTCGTACGTGCAGGTCCACGTAATATGACACACCCATTTTCCGAACGAAACTTTTTTCGACCTCAATAACACCGGGCACCTGCGCCGCCGCGTTTCGTACACGATCGACAACTTCTCGGCGCGGTGCCGTGTCCATGATTTCGTACAACGCGGGACGCAATAATCGGACGCCATTGGCCGCGATAACGCAGCAAGCGAAGAGAGCCGCCCAGTCGTCTGCACTTTCCCAACCGGCCCCGCCAACGAGTGCGGCGGTGATACCAATGAACGCCGCTGCCGACGTGAGCGCATCGCTGCGATGATGCCAGGCATCGGTTTGAACCGCGGTACTTTCGGCGTCTTGTCCGACGCGATTGACGTAACGGAATAAGACCTCTTTGACCACGATCACGACGATAAGAATGGCAAGCGTGAAGGGGGCAGGACCATGATGCGGCGTCCGAATTTCCCGGATACTTTCAATGGCTAAGCCAACCGCGGCTGCAAGCACGCCAAATGCAACAACGACAGCTGCAATCGGCTCGGCTTTTCCATGGCCATAAGGGTGCGTTTCGTCAGGCGGACGTGCCGCGAATTTTAAGCCTCCCCAAATGATTAGGGAGCCGGCGATGTCGAGCGCCGATTCGATTCCGTCCGCGATGAGAACGTACGCGTTGCCGATGATGCCACCGAGAATTTTCGCCGCTGCGAAAATCAAATTTACAATCATGCCGAAGAAAGCGACGCGGGCGCCAGCTTGGAGATTGCTCGCGGCTGCGTCAGCGGTAGGATGAGCGTTCATGCGGAAGGAAACGATTAGCGTAGCGCTCTATTCCGCGCACGGAAATCCTGCGGATGTTTTGCGAATCGAAACTCGGCCGTGGCCGCGGCCGGGACCGGATGAGGTCGTGGTCGCAATGCAAGCCGCGCCGATTAATCCAGCGGACTTGAATGCGATTGAAGGCAAATACCCCGGCAAACGCGAAGTGCCGGCCGTTCCAGGTTTCGAGGGATCGGGAATCGTTTCCGAAGTGGGAATGAACATCAGCAATGGATCAGTGGGATCGTTGGTGATTTTGCCGCACGACATCGGAACGTGGCGCGAAGCATGCGCGGTGAGAGCGAGCGACCTGGTGGTTGTTCCACCGGAAATCGATCCCGTGCAGGCCGCGATGTTGAAGATCAATCCCCTGACAGCGTGGCAACTCTTGCACGCTTACGTTGAGTTAAAGAGCGGCGATTGGATTATCCAGAATGCTGCTAATTCGGCAGCTGGTCGTGCCGTGATCCAAATCGCACACGCTTTCGGTTACAAAACGGTGAATGTGGTGCGGCGGGAAGAAATGATCGAGGAATTGCGACGTGAAGGTGGAGACGTGGTACTGCTCGATGACGAGAATCTCCGTGAAGCGGTCAAGAGAGCTACCGGTGGTGCAGCTATTCTCCTGGGACTGAATGCGGTTGGAGGGGAGAGCGCGTTACGCTTGATGAATTGTCTGGCTCTCAGTGGCACGCTGGTGAGCTTCGGCGCGATGAGTCTGCAGCCGCTAAAAATTCCGACCGGCCTTTTAATTTTCAAAGACCTTCGATTCCGCGGCATCTGGATCAATAAGTGGTATGACCACGCCACTCCAGCCGAGCGAATGGCGGCGTTCCGTCCGATTTTCGACATGGCCAAACGCGGTCTTCTCGAAACGAAAGTGGAGAAATCGTATCCGTTGAGCGAAGCGAAGGCGGCGCTCGAACACGCCTCACGCGCGCAGCGGGGCGGCAAAATTGTTTTTGATCTGGCAGCGCACTGAGCTGGTGGGCGCGGCAGGTGCGGCAGCAACGCCGAACGCGCAGCGGGCAGCATCCAAATGAAAGGCACATTACGCCTCACCGCAGACGCTGTAGCGTGCGCTGTCCTCAGCGCATTACTACGTCCAGTCCGCTGAGACAGCGCACACTACAGCGTCGAGATCTTGTGGAAATTTGAGTATGCTTTCTTTCGTGTTCCTCGGAAGGATTAGCAGTCATCATTGTTTTTCGCATGAAGACGATTGTCGTAGGCGCTGGAGTTAACGGCGTTGTTGCTGCAATCGAATTGCGGCACCGTCGGCACGATGTCGTGTTGGTTGACCCCGGACCATTGCCGCATCCGCTGGCGGCTTCCACCGATATTAGCAAGGTAGTTCGTGCGACCTACGGTGCGGACGAGGAATACACCGAGCTGGCCGAGCGTTCGCTCGCGATCTGGCGCCAATGGAACGTCGACTTTGGAGTCGAGCTGTATCACGAAGTGGGATTTCTTTGCATGCGTCAACGCCCGATGCAGCCCGGAGATTTTGAATATGACAGCCTGCGTTTGCTGGAACGACGCGGCCATCGAATCAGGCGCGTCAATTCCGATTATTTGCGCTGTCATTTCCCGGCGTGGAAGGCACACCGCTACCCCGATGGCTTTTTCGATTTCGAAGCCGGTTACGCGGAAAGTGGGCGGGCGGTAGCCACGTTAATCGAGCGCGCGAAATCGCTCGGAGTCGAAGTGCGCGAAGCAAAGTTTGTCGCGCTGGATGAAGGCGATGATCGGGTCAAAGGCATTATCGTGGAAGAGCGGTCTTCTAATTCCGTCATCTCGAGCGAAGTCGAGGGATCCCGTCGCGCAATTTTAAAGGTCCCGTCTCGGGATCCCTCGGTCCAAGCCGGACTCGCGGATTCGCTCGGCATGACACGAATTGCAGCGGATGCCGTGATTATGGCGGTAGGAGCATGGACACCGTACGCTTTGCCGTTCACGCGAGATTTTTTCCGGGCCAGTGGCCAACCGGTGTTTCATCTGAAGCCGCAACAACCGGATCTTTTCACCGCGGACCGATTTCCCATTTTCGGTGCCGATATTTCGGCGACCGGATTTTATGGTTTTCCGCTCAATCGCGATGGCGTGGTGAAAATTGCGAACCACGGTCTTGGACGCGAGATGTCGCCGGATTTCGCAGAGCGTGCGGTGACAAAGGGCGAGGAAGACAAAGTGCGTGAATTTCTGGCGGATTCATTTCCGTCACTGGCGGACGCACCGATCGTTTTCACTCGTGTTTGTTTTTATTGTGACACTAAGGACGGAGATTTCTGGATTGCTTCTGATCCGGATCGCGCCGGTTTAACGATTGCAGCCGGAGATTCCGGGCATGGATTCAAGTTCGCGCCGGTGCTCGGCGGAATTGTCGCTGATGCCGTCGAAGGTAAGGTGAATGCAAAGTTTCGCTGGCGTCCCGAAGTGAAAGGCGGCGTCGCAAAGGAAGCTGCGAGATTTGCTGGAGAATTGTAGCGGCGGTCTACGACCGCCGATTTGGTTTAATCGGCAGTCCGGGGACAGCCGTTCGACGAAGTCGCTGCTGCCACTGGATCGGCGCCTCATCGCGAAGCGCGCGAGTCGACCGTTCCGCTCTCACGGTGTGTCATCCCGAGTCGCGAAGACAACGAGGGATCTCACGGAAACACGAGACGCATCCGAAGTGATTTGTGTAATCAACGACATGGGGAAGGTCCCTCGCGTACGCTCGGGATGACAGCGTTGCACGCGCGACACTGGTAAGACCGCAAGTAACGCAGATGCGGAGGCACGCGCTTCCGCGCCTCCTTATTTCAGCTCTGCGATTTGGTGGTAGTTGCTCCCTGCTGAGAATGTTCTTTCTTCGGCTGTCGTTTTAGCAGCGTGATTTGCTTGATCCGCGCCGAGTCTGAGGGACTCCAAGTCGCGACATCGGGATCGTCTTTGAAGGCGTTGTGCACGATCCGGCGTTGATACGAATTCATCGGTTCCAATTGAAGCGAACGCCCGGTGATCCGAACCCGCTCAGCCAGCTCACGCACACGCTGCACGATGCGATCTTCGCGCATGGAACGATAATGCTCGCAATCGACCAGCACCTTCGGCGCATCCTTGTCTTTCGCCTGCAGCAGGCGGTTCAACAAAAACTGAATCGCTTCCAGCATCTCTCCGTTACGACCGATGAGGCGGCGGCTCTCTTCCGTATAAATTTGAAGCGTAAGATTTCCGCCCTCGCTCTGCATTTCGGCGATCTCCACCACGAAACCGAGGTAGCCGAGCATGGTATCGAGCAATTCTTTGGGCGTCATCTTCGCGCTTTCTTCGGCAGTTTCTCTAGTGTCGGCATCGGTTGTTTCCGATTCTGGTAAAGTTGCAGGATACTGAAAAGGTTTTGTGCAGTGTAATACAAGGCCAGGGCAGCGGCAAAGTTATAGCAAAAGACAATGAAGATAATGGGCATGAACATCATCATCCGCTGCTGAGTCGGATCGCCGCTCTTGGGCGTCAGGTGTGTCATCCAAAAACTGGTCGCCGCCATAATGAGCGGGAGAACGTTCACGGGCCATCCCACGACCGGAAGATGCGCCACCGTGTCAGGCTGGGACAGATCTTTGATCCACAAAAAGCTCGCGCCACGTAATTCGACAGCCTGCCGCAGCATGGTGAACAGACCGAAGAAAATTGGGATCTGAATCAGCATCGGCAAGCAACCGCCGACCGGGTTGATCCCATAATCCTTGTAAAGTTTCATCACCTCCTGGTTCATCCGCGTGGGATCGTCCTTATATTTGTCGCGCAGCTCCTGAATCTTGGGCGAAAGGGCGGACATGCGGCGCATGGAAGCGGTCGCTTTATTCTGCAGCGGCCAGAGCGATAATTTCACAATGGTCGTCAATGCGAGAATGGCGGCGGCATAGTTCCCCAGCAAACTGTGCAGAGTATTGAGGGCATTTAGCAACGCCTGGCAGACGATCTTGAAGATGCCGAACTCCATGATTTCGGCTTCGTTGTGGTCGAGCTGAGTAAGGCGATGGTACAGTTTCGGTCCGAGATAGAGTTGGAAATGGGCGGTGCGCGTTTCTCCAGGTTGCACTTGGAAACCGGCCAGGTGCATGGCCCCTTCGACGCCGTACATTCTTCTCGCCGGATCAATATCAAACCGTTTTCCCCAGACCGCATCGGCTTTTCCGTCGAGTGGAACTACCAGCGAAGTAAAAAATTGATTGCTCGCAGCCACCCATTCTGCCGCACCGACGTTCTGAGTGTAGAACGGACGCATGGGATGCTGTCCTAATCCAAAAAATCCGCCGCCTGCTCCGAACCAGCCGACATCAACATTTTTAGCACCGCGGTTGGTTAACCACACCACCTGGGTGTAACTCGGGTAGTCGTTCGCGTGAATGGGGCCCGCAGAACCGACTGCGAAAAAATACCCGGCATTCTTGTACGGCTGCGTCCCATTATTAACGAAATCTACATCCAACCGCGTCACGAAATTTTCCTTTTTCTCGTTAGGACTGGCAAAAGCGAATTTCTTTCGGATGATCACCTGCTCCGGCGTGGCGTACTCGAGCGTCACCGCACCTCCCTCCTGCGCAAGCCTGTATTCCGGCAAGATCGGAGCCGCCGGATCCTCCAGGATGGCTCCAATGGGAAGCCGCGCCGGGGAGTTCAACGTCACAACCTCGCCGTTCTCGGCCGGGTAATTGGGCAGAATTGCCTGAGCGATTCCGCCGCCGCGATTGGTGAAACGCAATTCCAAATCGGGGTTGCGAAGCGTTTCGGTTTGTTCCGCAAATTCGACCGGTGTCGCGGTGGGCGGTGCTGTAGCTGCGGAAGTTGGCCGCGGCGTCGCAACCGCCGGCTCGGCGGTCTGAACAACTGACGGCGATACATTCGGCGACGGACCACTGGCGACCGCAGGACGCGGCGCGGTGTGTCGCGAAGTCCATATTTGCCAGGCAAAAAGGCCAATGACGCACAGAGTGACGGCGATCCACGCGGTCCGATCCATAAATCAATTGCGCCTGCTTAGTCGCAGACGCAGCTCCTCGCCAGTGATTCTGCGGCGGGGACAGGATCAAATCCGCTGCCGCCCCAGGGATGACATCGCAGCAGTCGTCTTACGCCGAGAAAACTTCCCCGCAAAGCGCCGTGTAATTCGATCGCCTGCAGACAATATTCCGAGCACGTCGGAGAAAATCGGCAACCCGCGCCTGCTCCCCCTAATAGTGACAGGACCGGGGAGACAATGAGTTGATAGCTGCGAATAAAAATGCGGAGGAGGGCGCGCATCAGGCGGCAAAAATAGAAGCGCGTCGCCCGAGGCGCAACCATTCATCTTCCAAGGCACGGAATGTCGCCCAAGCCGCTCGCGAGGAGGCGATAGTTACGATCCAAATTCCGCCGCTGATTTTGTGCTGGTGCTTGCGAAAAATTTCGCGCAAACGCCGTCGGATACGGTTGCGAACGACAGCTCGGCCGACGCGTCTGGACGTAATGAAACCGGCGCGGGCAATGGCACTCGACTCAGCGTTTTTCAAAAAGCCGAGCGTAAGCATTTCGCCGCGAACCGACCGGCCTTCGGTGCGAACCCGGCGAAATTCCGAATTCAAAGTTAATCGTCGCGACTTCGGAAAGCGTAAGCGTTTCTCCACTGCGAAGATTTTAGTGCACTCAGCGACGGTGTCATCCCGAGCGAAAGTCGAGGGATCCCGCCACGTACGCTTTAAGGTTGCGCATCGGGATCCCTCGACTGCGCTCAGGATGACGGATTGTTGCAGGACAAGCGCATCGCTTGCCGTGCGAGCATGAGACGGCAACCGGAGCAGTTGCCCTGTGATTTCCGTCCTGCGTGTACAGCGAAAGTCTTCCCCGAGTTCGTTCGAGGAAGACTCCGCAAAACAGACGCGCTGCCGATTACGGCGTGGACGCTGGTGACGATGAAGTGTTGATCGTGGTGTTTGTCTCCGTCTTGCTTGTCGTCGCCGGCGACGGGTTCACGATCGTCGTGTTACTTTCTTTCTTTTCTCCAGACGGCGGATTTACCGTCTCAGTTTTTTGTTCGCAAGCCGCGAGTAAGGCCGCGGTACCAACCAGAACGCAAATGTATTTTTTCATAAGGTTGTAGGTGAAAACCCCATACGGGTTACTTGATATTCGGACTAAAAGGGCCGTTCGGTCTTATTGTAACGCAACGTAACGGTCTCACGCGTCAGCGAGGAATCCCGATTAAGTTCCTGTAAGCTTTCACATCGGGATCGCTCACTTCGCTCGGAATGACCGCCTATTCTTACGCACCAAGAGACCCCAGTGCCTCAGTCGAAAACGTCGGCGTGTACGGCAAGCCGTGCGCCTCCGCGACGGCTTGAATAGTCAATTTTCCATCGCGCGTGTTCACTCCACCTAATAGAGCCGGCTGCTTGTTGCACGCGCCATCCAGGCCGCGGTCGGCCAGCAATTCAACGTAGCGCCCGGTAATATTGGTCAACGCCTGGGCGGCGGTGCGCGCATACGCCGCCGGCATGTTGGCAACGCAATAGTGGGTCACGCCTTCCGCGACATATACTGGATCAAGATGCGTCGTCGGCCGCGAAGTCTCGGCGCAACCGCCCTGATCGATCGCGATGTCCACCACCACGCTACCCGGTTTCATTTTTTGCAACATCGCGCGCGTGATCAGTTTTGGCGCTTTCGCCCCCGGCACCAGAACCGCGCCGATGAGCAAATCGGTCGTGGCCATCAAATCGTGCAAATGCGCTTCGCTGGAATAAAGCGTGTGCGCGCTTTCCATGGTGATGTCCAGAAAACGCATGCGTTCGAGATCGACTTCGAGAATGGTAACGTCGGCGCCAAGGCCCGTGGCCATGCGCGCTGCGTTGACGCCGGCCGTGCCCCCGCCAAGAACAACTACGCGCCCTGGCAAAACTCCGGGCACACCGCCGAGGAGAACACCGGTGCCGCCATTATGTTTCGCCAGATAGTAAGCCCCCATCACCACCGACATGCGACCTGCGATTTCGCTCATCGGTTCCAAAAGCGGCAGACGATTGCCGATTTGAATGGTCTCGTAGGCCACACCGGTCACACCCGAATTGAGCAGCGCCTCGGTCAACGGTTTACTCGCCGCGAGGTGAAGATAGGTGAAAAGGATCTGTCCGCGACGCAACAATGGCCACTCCGGCGGAAGCGGTTCCTTCACTTTCACGATCATGTCGGCGCGCTGAAAAATCTCTTCCGCCGATTCGATGATTTGCGCACCAGCCTTACTGTATTCCTCGTCGGAATAACCGGACCCCACTCCGGCATTTTTTTGCACCAGAACGGTGTGGCCGCGCGAGACGAGCGTCCGCGCGGTCGATGGTAGCAGGCCGACGCGCTGCTCCTGCTCTTTGATTTCTTTAGGAATGCCGATTGTCATAACTAGTGGTGAGCGAAGAGTGACGAGTTTTAACGGTGGCGCGAAGCAAGACACATTTTTTCATGCAAAGAGTTCTGGTGAATTTGTTGTGATCCGTCACTGATCACTCATCACTCAACTTGATTTGCGCAGAGTGTTAAAGCTGAATCTGCGGAAAACAATTCGGAATTTCGTGTTCCGCCGCCTTGCGCTGTGATATCGCGCACTGTTTGTCATCCCGAGCGAAATCGAGAGAGCCCGACGCGAAAGCTTCAAGCAAACTTCCTCGGAATCCCTCGACTTCGCTCGGGATGACGGAGGAATAGCACATCACGCAATTGGCGTTCCCTCACATTTTCTCCGCCACGATTTCGGCGACCAGCGGAGTGATCATCAACGCGTTCGGATTTTTTTCCGCCGCGGCGAGATCGGCCCGCACCTTCTCAGCGAAAGTCTCGTCTATCGTGCCCATTTCAATCAAGCGCGGCAAATAGACCTCAATGAAACTAGCCGGCCATTGCCACATGTAATTGGTCGGGCGAATACAGAAAATGAGCGGCCGCGCCGATCGAATGTGAAAGCCATTTTCGGAAAGCAAAGCGGGCAGGTCCCTGCCGCCGTCCGGTTCGCCGCCCGATTCGCGCCAGGTCGCGATCACATGCTCCCGAAACTTTTCTTGCGCAGCGACCGGCGGAAGAAATCTCCATGTTTCATAATGCGCATATTCATGAAAGATCGACAGACCTCCCTTCGGCATGACCGCCCCGAGCTTGCGAATCAACACTGAAGGGTCGCTAACGAATGACAGGACCCAGCGGCACCAGGAGAAGTCGTAATTCGCCTTTGGCAAATCATCCGTCATCAGGTCCATTTGGTACATCTGCACATTGTTGAGGCCACGGCGGCCAAACGATTCCCGCATGGCATTGACAAAATTTTCGGAACGCTCCAGCGCCACTACCTCGCCGGATGGCCCGACAATTTCGGCCAGATCAAGCGCGACATATCCAGGACCAGCCCCGAGATCGAGAACCCGCTTGCCCACCGTGATGCCCGCTCGTTGCCAGCAATCCAGCACCATTGGACGCCAGACGCGGTGTTGCAGGCCAAGCCTGATCAGCTCTTCGTCGTGCGTTCCGAGAACGTAGTCCTTCTCGCTCATGCAAGATAATCACTCCAGATCGTGATCTTTGCCAACGTTGGCGAGGTGGGATTCGCGGTCAGGTGGACCGGCCGCTCCGCGCGCGATGCCGATCAAGGCGGCGGTACGGCCGCTGTATATTCGGCATCGAGCAAGGGACTGCTCGATACAGCAACTTCCGCTTCGATACCGCTCGAACACTGTAGCCTGCGCTGTCATCAGCGCATAGTCACCGAAAATCCGGTGAAGCCAGCGGACGCTACAACAAACCGGTTGGCGGGCGGTTGAGTCAATTGCCTCTAGCTGCGCTTCTCGCGCCGTTCTGTAAGTTCACTCTCCGAACCGATAATTAAACGTCTCGATGTCTACCCTGAACTTGTCCTCAATCATCCGCTGAGTCTCGGCAGTATAGTATTCGGTGTAATGCCGCAGCCTCGGGTTGTTCCGCGAGTGAGGCAGCGCTTGGCTCACCCCGAGCTTTTTCGCAACCACCGCCCAATCTTCCTCCAAACGTTCGAATCGTCCGATGAAATCGGCCAGCATCTTGCCATCGGCGTCGACGAACCAATCAAGCTGGTAGCGGTGCGGCGAGGAATGAACACACGTGCTGCTACTGTATTGAATCCAGCGGACAAATTCTTCGAAGGTCATTTGCTCGCGCATCTGGACCGCTTCGTTACGTTCGTAAAGTGAGACGACACGGTCCCACGGATTGCGAACGAACCCGAATTTAAAGTAGCTCTCGAATTGCCGCCGTCCCCTTTCCTTTCGTCGCTCGGCAGGCAACAGCAAATAAAGCCATTCCATCATTCGATCTTTTCTTCCGCCGCGGATAACCCAATAGCTTTCCATCATTCTCCTGATTTCGGACAAGGTCAGGTGCGGTTTGATTGCGGGGCCTAGAATACGGCGCACACTCGTCGATCCGGTTTTGGGAACCTCCACAAAGATGCACTTGTACCGGTGGGAGATCATCGCTTGTTTGCTCGCCCGCAGACATTCAAGATAATTCGGTTCGTTGATGAAAGCGATTGTTCTGACTTTCGACCGTCATCGCGCCATCACTCAGCACCTGATGCTACAATACGAAAGGATTTGGCCAGACCATCCCTTCCGTTTTCGGATCCCTTATCAACAGCTCCGCGGCTCTGACTCAGAGCGCGCGGAATACATCCAGTCGCCACCCGAGATTGCTGCTACGATTTTGCGACTGCTCCAGGATATCGAAGATGAAGAGTGGATCTACTGGTGTTCGGACGACAAATATCCGATTGATTTCAACCTCGAAAAAGTCAACCAGCTTCTCCGTTACGTTCTAACGACTTCGGAAATCAGCGGTCTGCTTTTTTGTCGCGCGCGCGCAACTCTGGATCAACCCGAACTGGCGTTGCTGCCCCGACAACTCGTGACTCCAGCCGGCGACATTCTGCTCGAACGCAAAGGATGGTATCAGATTTGGATTCATCAGTTCCTCAAGGCCAAGGTGCTCCGTTCGCTTTTCTCCCAGCTACCGCTGCAAATTCCGTCCGCCAAAGCATTGGATCCTTTGAAGGACCAGATTCCGAAGCCAGACGAATATCACCTGTTCGTCACTGAGCAGAACTTCGCGGTCTTTGGCGAAAGCACCAAACGCGGGGTGATTACCAGGAATTGTCTCGAAAGCATTCGCAAGACTGGCATCGAGTTGCCGGAATGGTTTCAGGAGTCGAACGGCGAATGGGTGACGATGGGCAAACTGCCGGAGAAAACAGCATGGCAACGCTTTGGCCGGCGCTTCTTCAGCCGCAAATCAGGCTGAGCTTTGTAGCCGCCTTCCTGTGGGAGGCGCGCGCGTCGCACGCACCGCGACGACTAGAAGATTTCTCACGTGGCCGCCTCGTTTTTGATGGAGGGCGCCGCGCTGTCGCCCCCAATATTCGGACGCGACCCCCTTCGTTTAGCTACGGCCTGGCGGGCAGCGCACGTCCCTCCAGATTAAACAGAAAGCCTCACGGGAGATGGCTTCTACCAGACCGACACCACTAGCGCCCCCGACGCCAGATTTCTAATTTCGGCGATTAGAGATCGATTTTGTTGGGGTTGGCAGCTGGAAACAGCCGCTCCTTCAGAGCAAGCGCGCTGATCCGTCTCTGGTTCTTCCGGAGACTCCTCAGAATCACCCGGCGTCGTTGGTCTTTTTGTCTGCGTCGTCGGGGATGGACAGTCGTCCTGATTCGAAATGACATTCCCTGAGTCTGCGCCCGAAATCGAGGACCCGGAGCCGCGCGGAATTGAGGGGGGCGACGCGGTCACGCAGATTTTCGGAGAAATCGGTCCACTTGGTTTTCATGTCCATCGCCAGTCGAGAACTGGCGGTTGCGTTTTCAGAGTGAGTGGGAATTGAAACCACTTTGCGCGAGCTGATCCGGCAGTGCTGCAATTCGGCAGTTTTAGTCGCGTGAGCCAGCTTGGCAGGAGCAATTTGCGGAACGGCGCGAGTTTGCGGAACTGACGGCGGCAACATCATTACCGGTGAGCTGTAGGATTCTCGGAGCCAATGATGCGGTTGCGGAAACTCATCGCCACCGTCGACGAAAAATAAAGAACAAAGAAAACCGCCACAGGCGAAAACACCCGTGACAATTGCTAATTGAACCGAGTGATACCGGCGACGACGAGCGGGCGAATTATCAAATGCAATCGGCGGTCCACATGGCTCGAAGGATTTTACAACCGGTTCGTCGAGGCAGAGCAGGTCTATTTCACCGGATGCAAACTTTCGGGGGAACGCCATGCAAAGAAGGAGGAATTGGCTCTAAAAGCAGCTTTTATTCCGAAGGGCATAAAAACGCACGTAAATCAACCCGCGGCTCAAAACCCTGCCGGATGACGCGCGTCGAATCCGGTCCGACCGCGAAAGGTCGACTGCCACCGCGGCGCCCACCGGAATCGCGAGCTGTCGCCCGTGTTGTGTCTAACCTTAGCCCGGCAATCACTGCGAAAATGTGTCCATTCTGAGCGTAAACAGTAATCCATCGGCCTTGTCCGCGCTCACCATATCGTCGAAAATCCGACGAGCTCATCGGCGACGAAGTGAGGCCGGCACCCCCGATAGCATAGGAAACTGTGCCCGAACAATCGTAACCGTGGTCGCGAAACGAAGCATGGCCGCCACCGTAGCGAAACGGCTTAGAGCGCAACTGGTTTGCCGCCCAAATTGCGCGCTTCACCGCAAACGGCGCCTGAGATGGAGCCAGAGCGAGGGCGTTATGCAACGCGGCCTGCGAGCCCGGCGTCGTCGGGCCGAAACGCAGCCGATGATTGTTGGCATTCCGGTGTCGCATATGCGACAGCGAAATGTAAACATTCCCACCAAAATCCTGCATCAACACCCTTTTACGCTTTTTACGTTGCAACTTACCTGCCGCTTTGCTAAACCTCCCTTCAGCATGATCCATTCATTCCTTCGCAAATTGGGCAAAGCATGTCTTGGCTTTGCGTTCCTGACGGTTCCGCTGACCGCGTTCGCCGCTCCCCCTGGCCTTCTCGACAATGATCATCCGGCGGTACGAGCAGTGATCGCGGCGCAGGAACAGGTCACTGGCCAATGGATGCAAAATCCCGAGATTCTTGGAACGGCAGTGGGCGTCGATACCGCCGGTGTGCCAGTTCTGAAAGTTTATATCGATCGCGACGCTGCCAATGCGGGCGAAGTGATTCGCAATCTGCCGCGGGAGGTGCAAGGCCAGCACGTCGCAATTGACCTAACCGATAAATTCCGTGCCATGCGAGGTAACCCACACGGAGGCGGCGGCACGAGTCATACGGCCAAGCAGACCCCGCCGATTCAACTCGGTACGTCAGGCGGCTGGAGCAAGGATTTGGCGAATGGCTACTGCTGCGGCGGCACTCTCGGATCGTTAGTCCAGATCGGCAGCACACAATATGTCCTGAGCAATTATCACGTTTTCGAATCCGATATCGTTTCCGGCGGCAACAATACGGTAGCGACCACAGGCGACCCAATCATTCAACCGGGATTGATCGATGTGAACTGCAACGTTAGCGGCGCACAAACCGTTGCTACCCTGGTCAAGAAAAGCTCACTTCCGAACAGCAATGTCGATTGCTCCATTGGCAAAGTGGTAAGCGGGATGGTGCGAACCGACGGATCGATTCTGGAAATCGGCACGATATCGAAAACGGTAGTCAGCCCTTTTATTAATCAGGCAGTGAAGAAGAGCGGGAGAACGACCGGCTTGTCACGCAGTTCTGTCTCGGGCCTCAATGCGACGATCAGCGTGACTTACGACAACGAGTGCGCTGGCGGCACCGCATTTACAAAAGCCTTCACCGGTCAGATCGTTGTTGCCAACAGCGGCAGCAAATTCCTCAATAGCGGCGATTCGGGATCGTTGATGGTGGAAGACGTTGCTACCAATCCACACGCGGTCGGACTGCTATTCGCCGGTAGCAGCACTGATGCGATCGCCAATCCGATTCAGCAGGTGCTGAGCTTTCTCGGTGCCAGCATGGTCGGCCAATAAAACAGTAACTTCGGAACGCCCGTTCGCTCACACGCGAGCCGGCGTTTTGTTTTCTGCGAAACCATCCTAATTTGGAATGTGACGCGCATGGTGTTCTGTGCGGTGCTGTTTCTCACAACAGTATCGACGTATCTTATGAGTGAGACACCCGCCGGACGCGCCGACATCAATCGCGTGCTGGCGGCGCACGAAAAGGAATTGATGGCGACTCCGGGCGTCGTTGGAGTCTACGT
>JBKPQI010000037.1:0-4857 GCA_046733975.1 Verrucomicrobiota bacterium | reverse complement strand
GCCACTGGCACGATTGATCGGAATAATTTCGATCGCGGCCGTGACGACGTTCTGCTCATCCGGAGCGGTGGCACGCGGCATCGGCTGCACCGCGACCTGCGCGCCCGGGCCGCGGTTGGCCAGTGGCGCGGCGCTTTTGTCGCCTTCGTTGATCATCTGTAGGCGTGAATTCTGGAAGAAATTCCTGACCACGATCTGAAAAGGCAGGCTCCCATGCCGGATGACATGTTTGCGTCGCAAGACTGATTCCGGGATAGCGGTGACCTGGTCGAATTCGGGGTTGCTGATGTCGATAACCGCAAGCTCGTCGTGTTGCGTGTCTTCGGAATAATTTTTGGTTTCGCCGTTGGTCAGGCGCATGTGGCTTTCTACGGCAAACAGATCCGTGAACAGACCGCCGGCGAGCATGATGATAAGGCCGGCGTGAGTCAGATGAATACCGAGTTTGCGCCAGGTCCAGCGGAAACGTTTTGCGTGTGCCGCAATCAAATTAATCAGCAGGACGGCGCCGATGAGATGTCCGCCCGGAAAGATGGGGAATTTGACGCCGCGGCTTTCCGGTGGCCACCAGACGAAGAAGCTTTGGAAATATCGTTGCTGCGCTTCATGAATGCCGAGATGCACCTGCGCCAGAGTGCCCGCGAAAATCAACGCCATTCCCGCGGCCAGACAGATGATGGTCAGCTTCAGGGAGGTGATCAGGTCGAGGGCCTTACGATACATGTCCTTCAAGAGATGCGCTGCGTTTAGCTTGATCGAGCAGTCTCCTGCGCGAGGTCGGATTAGACGGCAAAGCCGCAATCGTTCGACATCGTCCGCCGGAGCGGCCGATCCACCTTTGTAAAGTCTGTGACAGCAAGGTCACCGTTTAAAATCTCACGGAGTGGACGAATTTCACAAAGTTCGGTTTCTCTTTCTCAACGCCGTCGCTGGGGCCGGTTAGCTTAAAGAACCAGGCGCGACCATCTTTGCGGGTCCAGGCTGCGACGGTTCGTGCGTTCGCGCCGGCGATGTCGATGGTTGAAAAAGTTGTCTCGTCGGTTTTCAACGGAACGACCTTGCTCGCGTTGGCGTCTGCTGGCGGGAGACCGAGTTGTTGCCGCCAGCGATTAATATTGCCCAGATCGTCCCCGCCGTCGCCGGGAAAACTGACGACAGAGATATCGATCTTCCCGTTGCTGTTGCCCGGGGCAGCGAAGCTGGCATAACGCATCGCGGAGGTGGGTGCAGGCGACCAATCTGGGGGAACGTCCCATTTGATCTGAGGTTTATCGGCGATCGGCGCGGCAGGCAATCGCGGCATTGCCGCTGATTCGCTGCCGGCGCTGCTGCGCATGGCAACGATCCATTTCAGAAAATTTTCTTTTTCTGCGGCGACCAGTGCCGCGTTGCCACGAAGTTTGAAGAATGACGTGCCTTCGTCTGACGCAATCCCGCCGATAAGCCGGCCATCTTTGCTGGCGTCACCGTCTTCCGGTTTGCCACTCAGATCGACCACGTCCACTCCGCCGCGCGGTGTCGGAAGTTTTTGAATCATTCCCGCCAACTTCTCTTCTGTTACCGGCGGCTGACCAAGTTGACCGAGCCAGCGATTCACGTTGTCGAGAACATTACCCGCGGCGGGCCCGAGTTTGACGAAGGAAAGATCGGCAATTGCGCCGTTATCGCCTTTCACGAGAAAGCTTGCCTGACGCATTTCCGACAGCGCCTGCGGCTCCCAATTCGGCGGCGTCGGGACGTTACCTGTAGGAGTCGGGACCCGCTCCAGCGTCGATTTTACCGGAGCGTTGGTCGACGCGATGGCGTCCTTCTCCATCCGCTCGGATTCGCCGGAAGGTTTGACGAGCCGATAAACTTTGATCTGCTCGTCCTCGCGGTTACAGCCAACAAACAAGAGCAAGAGTAGACACGCTAACACTCCCCTGAAACCCGCCACGCGCATGAAACCAGCCAGATTAGAATCGAAATTGCAACGAGGAAAAGATCGAGTGCGCCTCGTAATCGTTATGCCCACCGAAGGTTTGGTCGGTGTAGTTGTAATACCGGTAACTGAGTGACAAGCGAATGCGTTTGGTGAGCTGACGTGAGATCGTTGCGCCGACGATATGCTCAGTTGCACCCATTCCGTATGCGACGGCCGCAGGGACGTTCTTAAAATAATCGTTCGCCCGATAGAATGAATAGTTGAATTGAAGATCGGTTTTTTCGTCGATCACGTAACCAGCCCCGGTGCTCACCGTCCAGTAATCGTTTCTAAAATTGGCTACGGTGGGGCCGGTAAAGGGACTCAGAGTGATGTGACTCGCCGGAGTGTCGGTCTCATTGAGGACCAAGGATGCGTCCGCTTGCAGGTAGAGGCGGGCGAGTGGATTCCAGGTGATTGATTCGGTGATCATGTGCCGCTTGATTTCACCGGTTTGCTGCTCCTGCAATGGCGACGTATCGAGAGCCCATTGGCCGTCGATGTTCGTGTGCACAAAATCATACCGCGTCACCATTGTGAGCATTCCCAGTTTGGCAGGCATCTTTGGGCGGAACGTAATCCGAATATTCAGATCATCGGTGTCCCAGTCCTGCCCAATGAGCCTCTGGCCGGCTCCCTTGATGTAATCATTATCGTAATCCGCGATCTTATGATAGTACTGCCCCGCCAAACTCACCCGCGTCGATGGATACCAGGTTGCGCCGATCGTATATTTCTGGCCGAGGAAATTCGTGTCCTTATCGACGAGGTCGCCTTCGTCTGTTTGAAATTCAAAGACGTGGCCGTATTCAACATCCCATTCACCTTCCACATAAAAGAGCCAGTCCTTAATTCCGGTGTAACGCATTTCCAATCTTTCGGCGAACCGATCGTAATCTGAATTTCGCTCGCCCGACGCAGGCGTTGGAGTTCCGTAATGGAAACCGGGCGGCGGAACATTTGCCACCGGCTCCAACGCCAGAAAAGTCGAATCCGTATCCTGACGGTCGTGAGTGTAGCGGAAGCCGCTTAAAAGGACGAGATCTTTTGTCGGCGTCCAATACCAGTTCGCGTTAAAGACGTGATACTTAATCTCGGCCATTCCCGAGAGATCGATGAAGGAATGGTCGCGCTGACCAAGGGTGGGCACAGGCTCACCCAAGGCGGAGTCAAAATGCGTTCCGAAAAGGCGCGAACCGGAGATGTCGTTTTCCATCGTGGTATAGGAATATCCGGCCGTAAACCAAATCGAATCGGTTAATCGCGTCTCGGTAATGACGTGACCGCTGAATAGATCGATGTCGTCATTATTGTGCTGGGTCACGAATCGCTGTTGTCCGGGGGGTGGAACCACAGGCGGAAGCTGTCCGGCCCCGCGGATGTTTTTGAAATCGTCCTGATCGTCGATGTGTTCGTATCGCATTCCGAGAAGAACATCGGTGTTGCCGAAGGTTTTCGAAATATCGAGGCTAAAAATGTCGCGCTTCTCGTCGATATCGCGGAACGACGGAACTATCTTTTTCGTCGAACCTATGGCAAGACCCGTCAAATTCGTGTCGCCCCAGCTGGTCGAATCTTTCTGGCCGTCGCGGAATTCGTGCGAGTAATGGATTGTAATTTCCGGCCAGTCGGGAACTCTTAAACCTAGTTCCACCCAGGCCTCGCCGCGATCGATGTGCATTTCCGGGTAAAACGGAGCGAACCAGGTCCCACCCTTTGGCGGGAGGAAGCCACCATTTCCGTCATACCACGTCCGAAACTCACTGAAGCCGGCGCGGATGTAACCGACTTTGGGTTTGGCTAACTCGACCCTGATGTCGTAGTCGTTAATATCCCACAGTGCGTGGCCATCCACTGTCAGCGTCGCATCTTTGCCGACGTTCTGCTCATAATGCATGTCCTGAATCCCGCCGTAGGGCTGGTCGCCCGGTAAATGATGGGCTTGCTCGAACTGCGCAGTGTCGCCGTGAGTGATAATCCCGCCGATTCCGAGCTCGATCCAGTTCTTGTATTCTTCCGGTTGCTCCTCGGTTACCGTTGATTTTCCATCGGGCGTCGCTATGCGGTCGGCATTCACTCCCCCGCGCGCGGAATAATTCAACCAGGCGATAGCACAAACAAACACGCTGAAAGTACGTACCATGCGCGCCGGATGAATTTGAAAAAAAGCGCGGCTCATCGCGTCAGTATCTGAGCAACGGACTCACTTGAGAGCCGTGCGGCGCCTCATGACAGCCGGCAGACCAGCAGGTGCCCTGAGGAAGGAAATTGGAGTGATCGACGTCGCCTATGAAAATGTGGCCGGGAACTTTTTGCTCCTCGAAGTGACACTTCAAACAGAGAGTATAGTTACGCTCATTCAACATGCGTTGATTGACGGAGCCGTGCGGCGAATGGCAGACCACACATCCTTCGCGTAAGGCTTCGTGTTCGTAGACAAACGGGCCGCGCTGCGCGGTGTGACACTGGAAGCAGGTATCGTTTCCGCTCATGAAAGCGATCCCGCCTCCGTGCAGCGGCTGCGGCATGTTGGTGGGACCGCCTTTGATTGGAGTGCCTACGTGCGGATTGTGGCAATCAGCACAACTGATTTTGCCTTCGAGAACGGGATGATGATGCGGCAGCTGAAATTGCGCGCGGACTTCGAGGTGACATTGGAAGCAGGTCTCGGGGTTTTTTCGCGGGTTGATGATCGTGCCACCTCGGCCGCCGCCTGCAGCAACGTGCAGACTGCCCGGACCATGGCATGATTCGCATCCCGCATTCTTCGCGTTATCGCCAGGCGCTTTCAGCCGGGCGTGTGTGGCAGTGCGAAAGTTGCGGGTAATATTTTCGTGGCAGGTCTCGCACGCTTCCGACCCGACGAATGTTGCGCCGGGAATGCTGGGCGGTGC
>JBKPQI010000036.1:0-25304 GCA_046733975.1 Verrucomicrobiota bacterium | reverse complement strand
GTTCGAATCACGGTGAGGAAAAAGATCGAATGACTGATGAGGCGGCGAGGTTTGCGCTCCTCTCGTCTCCTGAGCGGAGCGCAGCGGAACGCCCGTCCGGCTCGGACTCAAAGGGTCGCGTGGCGTTGACTTAAAGGTTTCGGAACGGGATCCCTCGACTTCGCTCGGGATGACAGAATATTTCACTTCGCTCCACATGATGAATTTGTCGCCCGAAAATAAGATTGCAGGTGTTCTCGCGCCGCTATTCGCGCTGCGAAGCCAGCAGGGTCTCGGGATTGGGGACGTCGAGACGCTAAGCGAGTTTATCGAGTGGGCGCGGGAGGTTGGATTCCGTGTCGTGCAACTGCTGCCCATCAACGAAGTCGGCCGCGATAACTCGCCTTACAACGCCATCAGCGCCATGGCAATCGAACCAACGACACTGCATCTTGTTTCGGCTTCGCCGGCCGAACTGACGCAGGAGGCATTCCAAACGGTCCTAGCTAACGAGAATTTGGAAGCGCTGCGACATGGGCCGGTCAAATACGACCGTGTTCGAAAATTGAAGCGGGCATTGCTCGAGAGCGCATTTGACAATTTCCAGGTCAACCCAATCGCAACTCGTCAGGCGGAATTCGGTCGATTTTGCGCAAGCGAAGGGAGGTGGCTAAACCCATATGCATTTTTTCGCGCGCTGATGGAGTGGAACGGTGAAACCGAGACCTGGGACAAATGGCAGCTGGAACATCGCGATCCGAAAACGGCTCGATCATGGCTGGAAAAGGAATCAGCGGAGGTGCGCGCGCAATTTTCCAGGCGGGAGAAATTCTTCTGCTACGTGCAATGGATCGCGGATGAACAATGGCGCGAGCTGCGCAAATTTGCCGAGGAACGCGGCGTCGCCCTGATGGGCGACATTCCTTTTGGCGTCAGTTACTACAGCGCTGACGTTTTTAGTGAGCGAGAGATTTTTCATCTCGACTGGTCGGGCGGCGCGCCGCCGGAGCCATATTTCAAGGATGACGAGTTCACGATGAAGTGGGGCCAAAACTGGGGCATCCCGGTTTACAACTGGGCGGCGCTGCGCGCGCAAGATTTCGCGTGGTGGCGGCAACGGGTGGGCGGCGTAAAACGAATCTTTCATATCTTCCGCATCGATCACGTGCTCGGATTTTACCGGATTTACGCGTTTCCGTGGCGACCGGGTAAGAACAAGGAATTCCTGCCGCTCGACTGGAATGGAATGCTGGCGAAAACCGGCGGGCAGTGGCCGCATTTTATGCCGCGCGACGATGAAAGCCCCCAGAACGCAGAAGCAAATCGCCGCGAAGGCGAAGAATATCTTCGGATGGTATTGACGGAGAGCGCAGCGACTCGCATCGTGGGCGAGGATCTTGGCACGGTTCCGAAGTATGTGCGCCCGAGTTTGCATTCGCTCGGGATTGCCGGGTTCAAAATTCCGCAGTGGGAATTTCGGGACGGAACGATGACACCTGGCAGTGAGTTTGAAAGGTTGTCAGTCACGACCTACGCGACGCATGACCATAAGCCGATCCGTCAGTTGTGGGCGGAAGCGGTGGATGGAAACTCGCCAACTAGCGCTCAGGCACGTGAAGACGTTCTCAAAATCGCGCAGTTCTCCGGGATCGTGCCGCGCGAAGGCCTTGAGTACGAGCGCGACTTTTATCCGGCAATGATGAACGCTTTGTTCAACAGCAACTCCTGGCTCGCGATTGTCATGATCACCGATCTGCTCGCCCGCAAAGATCGATTTAATGTTCCGGGTACTGCGGTGGCGACGAACTGGGCGCGACGATTGTCCAAAACCGTCTCGGAAATGCGCACGAGCCGGACTGTTCGGCGCAGAATGAAAATGATTCGGGAACTGCTGGAGAAGAGTGGGCGGGTGCCATCTCGTCATCCTGAGCGGAGCGAAGCGGAGTCGAAGGATCCCGTTGTGCAAGCTTAAAGGTAACAACGCGGGGGATCCATCGGTCCGAGCCGGACTGGTGTATACGCTCGGGATGACGGGCGTTATTCCGCCGTTCGGATTTCGTCATTCCTTCGTTCCTTCGTGATTTAGGCGCGAGCGCTTCAACGTTGCTCCACAGGGGAGATGCGGCTAAAGAACAATGATGACTTCACCTATCAAAGTCGCCGTTACCGGCGCGGCCGGGCAGATCGGTTATTCGCTTGTTTTCAGGATTGCGTCGGGAGCGATGTTTGGCCGCGAACAGCCGATCGCGTTGACGTTGATTGAAATCCCAAATGCGCTCGGCGCGCTCGATGGCGTGGTGATGGAACTGAACGACTGCGCGTTTCCGCTGTTAAAATCGATTACTCCGACAGCCGACCTCGATGAGGGATTTCGCGAGGTGAACTGGGCGTTGCTGGTCGGCAGCGTGCCGCGTAAAGCCGGCATGGAACGGAAAGATCTGCTTGGAATCAACGGGAAAATTTTTACCGGCCAAGGCAAAGCGATTGAGAAGAACGCCGCAGCGGATGTGCGGACGCTGGTGATTGGGAACCCGTGCAATACCAATTGCCTGATCGCGATGAACAATGCGAAGCAAATCCCGAGCGATCGTTGGTTTGCCATGACCCGGCTCGATGAAAATCGGGCTAAGGCGCAGCTGGCGCACAAAGCCGGCGTCGAGATCACAGAGGTGACGAACATGACGATCTGGGGAAATCATTCCGCCACTCAGTATCCCGATTTCTACAACGCGAAAATACATGGCCGCCCTGCCAACGAATTGATCCGCGACGAAGCATGGCTAAGGCGGGATTTCATTTCAATGGTTCAGCAGCGGGGTGCCGCGATCATCAAAGCGCGGGGACTCTCGTCCGCGGCCTCGGCAGCAAACGCAGTGATCGATACGGTGCGTTCATTAACAACCGATACTCCCGGGAGTGACTGGCACTCCGTCGCGCTCTGCTCAACGGGCGAATACGGCGTTGAGAAAAACTTGATCGCGTCCTTTCCGACGCGTGTGAAAAACGGAAAAGTCGAAGTGGTGACAGGCGTACCGATCAATGAATTCAGCCGCGGAAAGATTGACGCGAGCGTGAACGAACTGAAGGAAGAGAAGTCGCTTGTTGGCGATTTGCTGTAGCCACGGCGCTCTGTCGCCGTTGTGCAGAGGGGCGCGGTGCGGCCCTCCGAGGACGCGCGGAAGCGCGTCGCTCGGTCTCCATCGCATGGCGCTCAATGCCCTGGAGCAGGAGGAAGTTGTTTCAATAGGTTCGCGAGAGGCCAGAGTTTGCAAACGTGCTACCCGGTGTGCTTCACGTAAGGCGACCGTGAACCGTCGCTCCCGGTCTCTCGGAACTGCTCGCGACTCGGTAGCCTAAACCAAAACGTGCTTTCTTTTCCCGGTTCGCTTCGCAGGCCGATTCTGCCCTCATGTGCTTCCACTGCGAGGCGGCAAAAGGCAAGCCCGAGCCCGGTTGAACGCCGATGCCAGCGCCCAAAGATTTGGACACGACCACGCGCGCGGCCCTCCAGTTCAGGACGACAAAGTAGAACCCGTCAGGCGTTCAAAGGCTTCAACGTATTTGGCTGACGTCTTTTCAATGATCTCGCTGGGCAAGTGCGGCGCGGGCGGCGTTTTATCCCAATCGAGCGTTTCCAGATAATCGCGAACGAATTGCTTATCGAAACTGGGCGGACTTTGTCCTACCGCGTATTGATCTTTCGGCCAGAAACGCGAGGAATCCGGCGTGAGACATTCGTCAATCAGCAACAACTTCCCATCCAGGGTACCGAACTCGAACTTGGTGTCGGCAACAATGATGCCCCGTTCAGCGGCGTAATCACGGCCCGCCGAGTAAATCTCCACACTCAATTTTTCGACGCGCGCTGCGACTTCGCCTCCGAGCAAACGGCGACACTCGTTCATGTCGATATTTTCATCGTGGCCCTGTTCCGCCTTAGTCGAAGGAGTAAAGATGGCGTTCGGCAAAGGGGAAGCGAGCTGCAAGCCTGTCGGCAATTTGATTCCGCAGACACTTCCCGATCGCTGATATTCTTTCCAACCGGATCCAGCGAGATAACCGCGGACCACACATTCCACCGTCAAGGGAGTCGTCTTGCGCACGATCATGGAACGACCTGCCAATTGATCGCGGAATTTCATCAATTGCGCAGGGAACTTATCGAAATCTGCGGTGACAAAATGATTCTCCACGTTCTGGAAACGTTTGAACCAGAACGCCGATATTTGATTTAAAACCGCACCCTTAAACGGAATCGGATCCGGCAGGATGACGTCGAAGGCCGAGAGACGATCGCTCACGACGAAGAGCAGAATGTCGCCGAGGTCGAAGACTTCACGGACCTTACCGCTGCGCAATTTTTTAATTCCGGGAAGATCGATGGAGGAGAGTGATGCTGTTTGAAGACTTGCCGTTTGCATTGTTCAACACTCAACGCTCAACGCTCAACGCTCAATGCCCAACATTCAACTCGGAAGGTTTGCATTGTGGGGCGAACGCGCCGCTTGCCCTTTTGCTACCGCTGTGTTCGCGGCCCAATTTCGGCTCGGCTTAGCGCCGGTGACGGCGGCAGCTACAACACCGTTTGGCAGCCGGAGCGGCTGCCCTACAGTTGGGGCGATGGCTGGCATTGTCGTCCGACCGCGCGCTCGAATCCTCCATGGCCACAACTGGGTTTTCTCCAGCGAAGTTCTGAAGGTTTTTGGCGACCCAGGCGACGGTGATGTGATTTCAGTCAAGGACGGGCGCGACAAAATGCTGGGGAGCGCGATTTGGAACTCGAAATCGCAGATTATGGCGCGGCGCTTTTCGCATCGGCGTCAGGATCTTGACCTTGAATTCTTCAGCCGGCGAATCAGACAGGCGGCGGAATACCGTAGCCGGCGCATGGTGAACGCGGAGCTGCATCGCGTCGTCTGGAGTGAGAGCGACGGGTTACCCGGAGTGATTCTCGACCCCTACGCCGACCAACTTGTTCTGCAGCTAACGACTCTTGGGATGGATCAACGCAAGAAAATCATCGTCGAAGCGGTCGCCAATATTTTTTGCGCAGAAAACGCTTCCTTTGCTAATACCAATGACGCAACAGGCGGGGCCACCACCCTGCAATCGATCACGATTATCGAGCGCAGCGATGCGTCGGTGCGACGCGCCGAAGGTTTGCAACCGTTCACCGGAGTGTTGCATGGCGAAGCACGCGAACGCGAGGCGGAGATCTGCGGCGTGAAATTTTTGATCGATCCTTTAAACGCGCAGAAAACAGGATTTTATCTCGACCAACTTCCGCATTATCCGACGGTGGCAGGATTAGCGGCCGGCAAACGCGTCCTCGATTGCTTTACTAACCAGGGCGCGTTCGCATTAACCTGCGCGCGAGCCGGCGCGAGTGAAGTGGTCGGTGTCGAGATGCAGGCTAATGCCATGGCGGCAGCGCGAGAGAATGCGAAACGGAACCAATTGACGGTGCGCTGGGTGGAACAGGATGTGTTTGCCTACCTGCGTGCCGCAGAGAAAGCAGGAGCGCAGTTCGACCTGATCGTTCTCGACCCGCCTTCGTTGACCAAAACGAAAAGCGGCACTCGCGATGCCATTCGCGGCTATCGCGAGTTGCATTTGCGCGCCTTCAAGTTGCTCTCACGCGATGGAATCCTGGCGACGTTTTCCTGTTCCCATCACATCACTGACGCGATTTTGTCGGAAACAATTTCGGCGGCGCTGGTGGACGCACGTCGATCCGCGCGACGGCTCCGGCGTTTCGAACAAGCTCTAGATCACCCAGTGGTGCCGACCATGCCGGAAACGGAATATTTCAAAGGAGTGCTATTGGAAATGAAACCGTCCATTTGATTTGACCGATGCGACTTTCCAACTCGTCATCCCGAGCGTCAGTCGAGGGATCCCGGTGCGGGATCTTAAAGTTTACATGGCGCGATCCTTCGGCTTCGCTTCGCTCAGGATGACGGCTGTTTGGTTGATGTCGCTCTTGTCATTCGAAAGAAATTTCGTCGAAGACGATGAAAAGTCTGGAAATTCAAAGCTGAATATTTAATGTCCGGTTAAATTGGAGCCGGGCACGACGCTTTGCTCCGCAAACCCATGCCAGAACGGATTCGTGCGATGGAACAGATGCTGGAATTAACCGACGAGGATGCAGTTACTCCCGAACTGCTCGATTCACAGGTGCAAAAAGCGCAGGAGCAACTGCTGCTTTTGCGACGACAACAGGAGCAGATCGAAAAACAAAAACGGGAGCTGGAGGAACTCAGCCGCCGTCAGGAAGAATTGGAGCGCGGGCGAGCGGAGATGACCGATAAGCTGACGCGTTCTCTTGTTGTCCTCGAACGAGAAGCTTATGAGACGCAGAAAAAACTCGAACAATTGCGGGCCACCCGCGAAAGCTTCGGCCAACATCTCGAGATTTTGGAAGGCATCGATCCCAAAGCGTGGAACCCTGGCGACCTGCATCGCGAATTGAGTCGGGCGTTGAGTACGGTGGACGATGCGCGAGCGGAGTTCAGCCAGCAGCGGAGCCGGTTACAGGCCATCGCGACACAGGATTCAGAGGACGTGGCTTTGCCGGAAGCAGCCCCAGAGGTCGGACGCGCCGGCGGCGAGCGCTCGTTTATGCAATGGGTTGTGATCGGATTCGCTCTCTCCCTTCCGCTGATCACGGCTGGATTGATTGGGTTGCTTATCTTCTGGTCGATGGCAAAGGGCTAGCGAATGATTCGGCGTTCGCCTAAATCCGGCTCGGCGGTTAATAAGCAACAGGAGGAGCTGGCGCGTCGCGAGAATGCACTGCGGGATCAAATGCAGAAGTTGCAGCAGATGATTGACGATGCGCCGCGGCTGGCACAAGAAACATCGCGAAAACAACGCGAGGAACTGCTGGAGCGAGCCAACCAGCGCGGCAGCCGCCTCGAGGCGTCGGTGTCATTACACGACAAACGTTGGGACGACGCCGAATGGGGCTCGCGGCGGCCAGGGTCTTTGCGCAAGGAACGCCGGGAAGGCCGCATTATTTTTCTGGTGCTGGTGATTGCGTTGACGGCCGCGGTGTTGTGGCTGATGACGCGATTCCATTTCTAAATGGCAGGCGAACTCGACGTCGGCTATGTCGCGCAGCTGGCCAGATTGCACTTAACGCCCGAAGAGACGGAGCTTTTCCAAAAGCAACTGGCCGACGTTTTGCATTACGCTCAGAAATTAAATGAAGTGAACGTCGATGGCGTCGAACCGGCGGCGCACGGTGTTCCAATTTTCAACGTCCTTCGCGAAGATAAGGCAAGCGATTGGTTCACTCCCGCCCAGGCGTTAAGCAATGCGCCGCGCCAGGCCAATAGTCTTTTCATCGTCACCAAAGTCGTGGAATGACGAAGGTGCGGAGCTCTGGCGGTGCCCGATGATCGCCGCGCGACTGCTGTTCAGTGGAGAGCACTGGCGGCCCGACCTTGTGCCGCCGCCATCGCGTACTGTGGTTGCCGCCCATTCCGAGCGTAAGCCGAGGGATCCCGAGGAAGTCACCTTTGAGCTTTCGCACCGGATCCTCGACTGCGCTCCGGATGACGAGATAATGGGAAGCAGATGACGAAGACTGAGCTGCCGGCGCTGAACATCGTCGCGCTTCAGGATCTGCTCCGGCGACATGAAGTTTCGGCGGTCGAAGCACTCGAAGCACTGGAAGAGCGGATCAATTTGATCGATAACAAAATCGGCGCGTATCTCGCGCGCGATCTCAATACGGCTCGATCAGAGGCAGAAAAAGCGGACGTGAACCTGCCACTCGGTGGCATTCCCATCGCGTTGAAGGATCTGATCAACGTCGAAGGCCAGCAGTGCAGCTGCGGCTCCAAAATCCTGCGTGGTTATCGTGCACCTTACACGGCGACCGCTATTCAAAAGCTCCGCGCCCACGGCGCGATCCCATTCGGACGAATGAACATGGACGAGTTTGCCATGGGATCATCGACGGAAAACTCGAGCGCGCAGCTGACGCACAACCCGTGGGATTTGTCGCGCGTGCCAGGTGGATCGAGTGGCGGCCCGGCTGCGGCCGTCGCCGCTGACATCGCCTTCGGCGCACTCGGGACCGACACCGGCGGATCAATTCGTCAGCCGGCAGCATTGTCGGGGGTCGTCGGGTTCAAGCCAAGCTATGGCCGAGTCTCGCGTTTCGGTCTTGTTGCCTTTGCTTCTTCGCTCGATCAGATCGGGCCTCTAACGAAAACTGTACAAGATTCGGCGTTGCTCATGAATGCGATCGCCGGGCACGACCCGCGGGATTCGACTTCACTGGACGCGCCCGTTCCGGATTATACGAAGAATCTTGGCCGCGAACTGAAAGGTATTCGGATTGGAATGCCAAAGGAATACATGATTAACGGTGTCGATCCGGCGGTGAAAGCCGCGGTCACGCGTGCCATAAAACAGTTGGAATCGTTGGGCGCGGACGTCCTCGAGGTCTCGCTGCCGCACACCGATTACGCCGTCAGCGTCTATTACGTCCTGGCGACGGCTGAAGCATCGGCCAACCTTGCTCGCTTCGACGGCGTTCGTTATGGCCATCGGGCAGAAAAGGTTGCCAGCTTATTCGATCATTACGCTCGCACCCGTGAAGAAGGATTCGGCGCGGAAGTGAAACGCCGAATTATTCTCGGCACCTATGTGCTCAGCTCCGGTTATTACGACGCTTATTATTTGCGCGCCCAAAAAGTGCGCGAACTCATTCGGCGCGATTTTTCCGACGTTTTCGAAACAGTCGACGCGCTGGCTTCACCGACGTCGCCGAGTCCGGCATTCAAATTAGGTGAAAAAACAGCGGATCCGTTGCAGATGTATCTGGCCGACATTTTCACGATCGCGGCAAACCTGGCCGGCATTTGCGGAATCAGTGTTCCGTGCGGGTTCGCCAACTCGGAAGGCGGGAAGAAATTGCCGATTGGGTTGCAGTTGCTCGGAAAAGCGCTGGACGAAGCGCGCATCTTTCAAATTGCCCATGCCTACGAGCAAAGCACCGAGTGGCACAAGGTCCGAGCAACGGAGATCGACTGTAGCGGCTACGCCCGCCCGGCTCGGACTCGATGACGGCCGGAAGCTCACACGTCGGCGGTCATAGACCGGCGCTACAATCAGTCCTCCGGACCACGAGATTTCAACGTGTGACCATATTCCTCCGCCATCTTGTTGAAGGACTGGAACGACCGCGCCCCTGGTTGGTGGTGCGCATTCTATTCATCTCCACCGCGCTCACTTTCACTCTGATTCCGTTCATCCGGTTTTTCCGCACCGGCACGGACATGGATTACCGGACCTGGTATGAAGCGGGACAAACGGTTTTGCACGGCGGTGAGATTTATCCGCACGGACAGATGTTCCCTTTCATGTATCCACCAACATGCGCGCTAATGCTGGCGCTACCCGCATTTTTTGGCGAACCAGTGCTGATTCTTATGTTGTCAGCAATCAGCACTACGGCGTGGATCCTGTGCATACGGTTTACCAGCGCTTTGATGTTGGAAGATCGCATTCAAAACTCACCGATTGTCACCGCCAATCTGATCCTCGTCGCAGTTGTCTGGGCCAATTATCATCTCGGCCAGCCCAGCCTGGTATTGCTTGCACTAATGCTGGGCGCTTTCCTCAGCTTGCGCTCTGACCGGCAATTTCTGGCCGGTGCGTTGATTGCCGTTGCGACAATGATCAAAGCCTTCCCCTTACTCGCCATTCCTTATCTCATTTACCGCCGTTGCTGGACCACGGTGGCAGCGTCTTTGGTGAGCGTGATCATTTTGCTTTTTATTCTGCCAATTCCATTCCGCGGATGGCACCGCACGCTGAACGATGCCGGCGAATGGCAACGCGGAATGCTGCGCTATGAAGAGAACGGGATCGCGCAACGGCCAGGTCGAAGCTACAGCTGGAAGAATCAATCGATCTTTGGCGTGGCCAATCGTTTGCTCCGGCGGGTCAGTAGCGATGACGAAACCAACGCGGCTTATGCGAATGTCGCTGATCTGAATTTCAGAACGGTAAACTTTGTCATTGTTGCGTGCGCGCTCATTCTGGGAACCTCCCTTGTGTGGGTAATGCCGCGCCGGTGCTTTCCCCAAAGCGACGCCACCGAATACGGCGCACTTCTGATTTTGATCCTGCTGTTTACGCCGCTGGCCTTTGGCTACCTGTTTGTCTGGCTAATCCCGCCCGTCGCAGTTCTGATCAAACAGGCAACAGCTGCGAACGATACTGCTTCATGGATCTATCTGTTCGTCGCGCTCTGTCTTCTAATCGCGACCGCAATCACGCCACGTTTCGCCCAAATTTATGGCAGCCTCTTCTTTACCGGGTTGATTCTTTACTGCGCGCTCGCAACAAATTTGTGGCGCGGGCATTTTGGAAGTTAGGCTGCTAGCCTGATTCGGCTGACGGGCATCTTGCCCCATCGACATTAGAAACGCGACAAGCTGAAAGCTTGTCGGCCGAGTTAGGCTAGAAGCCTAACTTCCATGAAACTTTTCGCTCGCCAACGGCTCAGCCGGATTGTTCCGCTCCGTTACGCGCCGCCGAATTGCACCGGACCATGCGATCGCAAAACGGATCGCTTGAGCTAACGACATTTTGGAGGTACCCCGCTGACGATCCCGGAAAACAATGGGCACCTCACGGACCCGCAAAGATCTTCCTCCACGGACCAGGGTTTCAAAAACAATTTTGAATCCCGCCGCCTGATTGGCAAAGCGCAGCAAGTGCTCGCGGCGGATAGCAAAAAACCCGCCCATGGCATCGTGAACACCAGTGAGCGGATAAGCTACTCCGGAGGCGACGCGAGAAAGAAACCGCCGCCACACTGGCCACCCGGGTGTTGCCCCTCCCCGAATATAGCGGCTTCCGACAACGAGATCAGCTTCGTTGGCGAAGATGGGATGTAATAATGCCGGAATTTCTTCGGGCGGATGACTGAGGTCGGCATCCATCACAACAAAAATATCAGCGGATGAGGAATTGGCGCCGGAGATGATGGCGCCGGCTAATCCACGCTCGGCGCCGTCACGTTCGATTAGGCGGACGCGGTGTTGCGCAATGAGGGACCGAATTTTTTCGCGAGTTCCGTCACTGGAACCGTCATCAACGAAAATAATTTCACCAACCGCTACTCTGGTCTGCTCGATCTGGTGGACGAGGGGCACGATATTGTCCACTTCGTCCAAGGTCGGGACAATGATCGCAGTTAGCATCGGGGCTGGAGCCGACGACGGGATTCGAACCCGTGACCTACGGTTTACGAAACCGTTGCTCTACCAGCTGAGCTACGTCGGCGAAGTTAGCCAGGAAAAATAGCCATTAAATAGATATTCCGCGACTAAATACCAATTGCGCGCACCAAAACATCCCGTTCGCCTTGGTTACCGCAATGCGAAACGGCAGAATCGTTCAATCCGGCGGGAGCACCACGATCGGCGATTCGTCTTGCAAAGGTACAGGACGTTCGACCCGGCGGATATGGCGAGGGGTAACGACTGGGGCATCCGCCAGATCGGGAACCGGCGGAGCGATGACCGTTTCGCCTGAAGGAAGTCGCAGAACCCAGTTGCCCCTCGGGGTCGTCCCGACGAACCGAGCTGATTCCGATCCGACGCGAAGTGGCGCGCGCGCATGTGGGACTGAAGATCTGGCTATGCGTTGGTGACGTGATTTTCGTTTGGACGCGCGCGAGTCGTTGCGGTTTTTCACGTTCTCAGAAGAATTTTGCCGGTTAGCTTTCTCGGCAGCGGTCGAAGACGAATCCGTCTTCGGCGGTTCCACGTTAGTAGGAACATCACTTGGCGACGACGAAGATTCGCTCTTTTCGGCAGATGGTTGCGGTTCGGAACCAATGAGAGACTGGTCGGATTCAGACGGGCCTTCCGCGGGAGCGCGGGGCGGTTCGGCGATGCGATTGTTGTCAGCTAATTGTGTCGAAGACGAGACCGTGTCCGCGGACGGGCTGGCAGAGCCCGCCCCTTCAGGCGAGTCTGCCCGCATGGCCGGCGGCGCGATGGATTGTTGCGCCACGATGGGCGGTTGTGCTGCCGCTGCGGGCGCGACTGAAGATTGGGATATTGGCGATGTTTCCGGCACGCCGATCAACACCCCCAGCGGTTTGTGCTGTCGATTTGCAAATCGCTGCGGCAGCACGAATTCGGCCAGGGCGGCAAGAGCGATAAGCGCAGCAGCCAACGCCAGAGCGGGTGCCGAACGTCTCCTTTGCGGTTTCGTGGTACCGGGCATCGCCGCCGGGGCAAAGCTGCGGCTGAAAGCCGTCTTACGTTCCACCTTTTGCAAAGCAGCCCGAAATCTGGCAGCTAACGCACCCGGCTCCTGCGGTCTTTCTTCAGGAGCGGTGCGAAGCATCGTGCTAACGAGATTTCGTACGAATCGGGGAACATCCGGAGCCAACAAGCGCGGAGCGGACTCATTTGATTCCGGCAAAGGCGGCGCACTTCCGGTCAGCAAGAACCACAATGTAGCGCCGAGTGAGAAAATGTCCGACCGAACATCGAGCGTTTCGTTGCCTCGCTGTTCCGGACTGGCGAATTGCGGAGGCATCGAGGGGACGAGTTCGCGCGTTCCGCCATCGTCAGAGTTCAACTTCACTGCGGGCAAACCGAAATTGCGGATTTTAATTCCCGGCCAGCCACCATCCGCCGCTACGCCGGGAACAATGATCACGTTTGCGGGTTGGATGGAATGCGGCGCCACCCCAAGCTCTTCAGCCGCAGCGAGCGCAGTCGCGATCTGGAATCCGATTCGCAAAACTGCATCCGGCGCCATTGGTCCGTGTTCGTCGATCCACTCTTCGGCCGATTCGCCTTCGAAGTATTCGGACACGAAAACCAGGTGATCGTCTTCAGCACCAATGTCGAAAACTCTCGCGATATTGCTGTGATCAACTTTTCGCGCTGCTTGTGCGCCTTCTTCAAGCCGCACCCGTTCGCCTTCGCCCAGACTAGCCAGCGGAATAAGCTGCATCGCAACGGTTCGCCCGCTCTCGTAGCCCATTGCCTTGTAAGTAACAACAGGACCGATGTGCCTGATCTCGCGCGGAGATCCATCGTCGTTCAGACAAACCGAATAGTGTTCGGAAAACATCTTGCCCTCGTTCCCGGTTTACCGCGTAACTATTCTTCGACCGACCGCGTTGCGCCGGACGTAACAGTCGGTCAGCAATTGGACCGAATCAATTCGGATTTATGCGCTGGTCGCCAGGTGCGATGCATCAGAAAGCGTTAGTCATTGCGCTCCAGCGTAAAACGGCGAAGCTCACGTCACGTTACCCCGTGGTGTAACGGTAACACAGCGCCCTTTGGAGGCGTTATTCATGGTTCGAATCCATGCGGGGTAGCCACGGCGCCGGATCAACCGACGCATCTGGATCTCGGACACGCGCTCCAGCTTTGAGAGATCGTCCGCTTTGCTCAGGATGACAGGCGGTGAAAGCTAGCAGCAGTTGCGTGAATCACAGGTCGACCGCGGGCGCCACCGCAGATCGGCAAATGCCGACGCCACTTCCTATTCGCTTGGTTTCGGCAGACGAATATCGATCGTCGTTCCGCTGGCGTGGACGCTGGAGATGGAAATTTTTCCGCCGTGGGCTTCCACCACTGACCGCGCAATCGCGAGCCCAAGACCTGTCCCGCTCTGTTTGCCATGCGTCACGAAAGGCTCGAAAAGCTTTGGCAATACTTCGGGCGGAATGCCGACGCCGGTATCGGAAATGCGTAACACAACCTGGTCCTGCACCAAGTCGGTGGTGATGGTGAGAATTCCGCCACCAATCATGGCTTCGCGCGAATTCTTGATCAGACTCGACAGCATCCGCACGAAGCGGGCGCGATCGATCTCGATGTTGCCGTCATAACGAATGTGTTTAACGAAATGAATGTTTTTGCCGGGAAGCAAACGAAGCGATTGCTGGTTCAATTCATCCAGCATTCCCCAAATCGAAACCATTTGCTTGTTGAGCTGGGTGGAACCGCGAGCGTAATCGAGCAGTTCCTGCGTCATCGCTAGCATTCCATCCACCGCGCCATCGAGCATGCTGGTCAATTCGCGCAGGCGCGGATCATTTGTTTCGCTTGCGATCAAATCCGAACAGCAACGCACGATGCAGATCGGATTTTTGAGATCGTGAATGATCGAATTTGCCATCGAGCCGACGAGACTCAGACGCTCGTTACGCATGATCTCGGTAATGAAATGCGAGTTCACGCTCCGCATTCGTTCGGTAACGGAACGCAAAAAATTCATGTGCAACCGGCTGGGCGCCAGTTCCAGGATGTGCTGGAAGGTTTGTTCCTTGACTGCGCCGAGCAAAGTCGGCTCCGCGGCTGAAGCCATGGCGGAATGCGGTTGACGGCTCAGCAAAGCATCTTCGCCGAAGAAATTTCCGGTCTGGATATAATCGAGCACCTCCTGTCGGCCACCGCGACCTTGCTTGGAAATTTTGATAGAGCCTTCGCCGACCAGATAAAGTGAATCGCCGGGATCCCCTTCCTTGAAAACGACATCGCCCCGTTGCAGCCGGAGGATATCGACGTCAGGCCGAATTGTTTGCAGGACCTTGTCGCCGACACCTTCGAAAAGCCGATTGCGAGACAACTGCTCGAAGGCTTTTGCGGGAGCAGGACTCATCGAAATTTCAACTGACAGCAGCGATGCCGGTGGGATTTGCTTTTGAGGACTCGGCCCCGGAAAGCACCGAAGTGACAACCGCCAGAATCTCGACCGGCGCAAACGGTTTCCCGACAAACCCGCTCAAGCCATCGCTCATCATTTTCTCGATTTGGCCGCTATCAACGAATCCGGCCATCAAAACCACTTTCGCGGTCGGCGCCAACTGGCGAAGACGCTGAAAGGTCTCTTCGCCATCCATCAGCGGCATCGACAGATCTGTCAGAACCAGATCATAATGGGGACCGTCGCGGCGGAACAGGTCGAGGCATTCGAAGCCGGACTGCGCTACTGCCACGTCATAGCCGGCGTCACTCAAGACGCTGTGCAGTAACTCGAGGGCCATCGGCTCGTCATCCACCACCAGGATGGAGTGTTTGCGTTCATTTGGCGCCCCGGCGATTAAAGCTTCATCAAAGCGTTGCTCCAGATCGGGCGGCAGAATTCTCTTGCTCGTGGCGCCCCCGGCCTGCGCGACCAATTGCGCTGTGACTTGTTCGGCGCGTTCGATGCTCGCGCGCAGCATCTCAAAATATTTTTCTGAGCCGGGATTTCCTTCCCAGATGTTTTCAATCAATGAGCTCGTTCCGGAGATGATCTGAATGAGGTTGTTTAATTCACTCGCTACTTTTGACTTGTCGTCTTTCTGCAGGTTTTGGCGGTTCGATTCGCTCATTTATTATGGGAGAACTGAAGCTCAGGGTGTTGCTGTTAGCCGCGGGTCAAGGGGCATGTAACCAAGCGAGCAGTTTAGATGCCTGAGCCGCTTCTCGAAGTTGGGAGACTGACTGTAGCGGCGCTCTGTGACCGCTGGCTGCTATAATAAGGGGTCAACTCTGTAGCGGCGGTCATAGACTGCCGCTACAGAGCTCGATAATCCGACATGGTCCCCTCGCCAAACCCGAAAAGATGGGTATGTTTTGTTCCCCTGCTATGCCTCAACTGGAGATAAAAAACTTGCGCGTCGCCATCGGCGAGAACGAGATCATCCGCGATCTCAGTCTCTCCGTTGGGCTGGGGGAGATGCATGCCATTATGGGGCCGAACGGCTCCGGTAAAAGCACGTTAGCCAAGGTCATTGCCGGCCATCCGGATTACAAAGTGACAAGCGGAGAGGTGCTTATGGACGGCGAAAATCTCCTCGACCTCGATCCGGATGAGCGGGCGCGCGGCGGTCTTTTTATGGCATTTCAATACCCGAGCGAGGTGCCAGGTGTGACCATCGCGAATTTTTTGCGGGCCGCAGTCCAATCGCGGCTCCCCGAAGGCGAGGAGCTCGAAGCAACCGACTACTACGCCAGCCTTTACCAAAAGATGGATTTGCTGGAAATCGATCGCGCGTTCACTTCTCGCGCAGTCAACGAGGGCTTCTCCGGCGGCGAGAAGAAACGATGTGAAATTTTACAGATGGCTATGCTCCAGCCGCGTTATGCTGTTTTAGACGAAACGGACAGCGGCCTGGACATTGATGCCTTAAAAATAGTGGCGAATGGAGTCAACTCCTTGCGCGGGCCGAACCTCGGCGTTTTACTGATCACCCATTACCAGCGGCTGTTGAACTATATCGTTCCCGATTTTGTCCATGTCATGGTACAAGGGCGAATCGTGCGCAGCGGCGGGAAAGAGCTCGCGCTCGAACTGGAGGAAAAAGGTTACGACTGGATTCGTGACCACGCGGAGGAGCCGGTGGCGGCGTAATTATCAAGGACATGAAAATCGATACTTCGGCCGTGAATATTGATCGCGACATTGGCGACTTCCATTACAAGGTCAATTACGGCTTCGACGCCGGCGTCGGCCTCGACGAAGGGGTCGTCAATTATATTTCCGACGTGAAACAGGATCCGGACTGGGTCCGCGAATTTCGGCTTAAAGCGCTGCAAACTTTCGAGAGCAAACCGTTGCCGACACACTGGGCGAGCAAGGACCTCGAAGCGATCGATTTCAACAAGATCCGATACTACCTCGCGCACGGCCAGCGTTCCAAAACGTCGTGGGATGAAGTTCCCGAGGACGTAAAGAGGACATTCGAGCGTCTAGGCATTCCGGAACAGGAACGCAAATTCCTCGCCGGCGTCGAGGCCCAGTTCGATAGCGAGGCCGTTTATTCCAACATCAAGAAAGCAGTCGGCGAGCAAGGCGTGATCTTTGTCGGTTCAACCGAAGGATTGAAAGAGCATCCGGAAATTTTCCGGCGCTGGTTCGGCAAGGTAATCCCGACCGGCGACAATAAGTTTTCTGCCCTGAACTCCGCCGTCTTCAGCGGCGGTTCATTCATCTACGTGCCACCGGGTGTGAAAGTGAAGCATCCATTGCAGGCTTATTTCCGAATCAATGCCGAAAATTTTGGGCAGTTCGAGCGCACGCTCATCATCGTCGATGAAGGCGCCGAAGTGACTTACATGGAAGGCTGCACCGCGCCGAAGTTTAACACTGCCACTCTGCACAGCGCGGTGGTCGAGCTGGTCGCCCTCCCCGGCGCGAAAATTCAATACATCACGGTGCAAAATTGGTCGGCCAACGTTTTCAATCTGGTGACGAAACGGGGTCTGGCCCATGAAGAATCGGAGATCAAATGGATCGACTGCAATATCGGTTCGCGGCTGACGATGAAATATCCGGGAGTCGTTTTGAAAGGACGCAAGTCCCGCGGCGAAGTCCTCTCCATTGCGCTGGCCAATAACGGCCAGCACCAGGATACCGGTGCGAAAATGTTGCACGTCGCTGACGAAACAACGTCGAACATCATTTCGAAATCGATCTCGATTGGGACCGGCCGGGCCACGTATCGCGGGCTAGTGCACGTGCCGAAACATCTCAAGAATTGCAAAAACAACACCGAGTGTGACGCCCTTCTAATTAACGCCACCTCGCGCACCGACACCTATCCGGCCATTACCGTTCGCGGCACCGGCAATTCCGTTCAACATGAAGCAAGCGTGTCACAGGTCTCAGCCGAGCAGATTTTTTACATGCAACAGCGCGGCCTCAGTGAAGCGCAAGCCATGAGTTTGAGCGTGAATGGATTCGTCAACGATCTCGTTCGCCAATTTCCGATGGAGTATTCAGTCGAGCTCAAGCGATTGATTGAGCTCGAAATGGAAGGCTCGGTCGGGTAGCTCGCCGCGGCGACGCGCATTTCTGTCTCGCAAAATGAGCTACGAAACTGCTGTCCTTGAAGAAGTGACACAAAGGTTTGAGGAGAATTCTGGTATTATCTCTGCACCGCAGATGCGGCCGCACGATTTGCCGCGATGGTTTCGGGAAAAAAGTGAACAAAGCTGGCGCGAATTTTCCGCCTTACCGGCGCCTACGCGCAAGGATCAGGCCTGGCGATTCTCCAACGTCGCTGCGCTCGACCTTGGCTCCTACCGGCTCGGTAGTGCGCCGTCCGATGATGAACAGGCTGAAATCCTGGAGCGATCAGTCGCTCTCGATGGCAATGCTGGGCGCCTGATTTTTGCCAACGATCAACTGCTCGAACGTGATGCCCTGCCCGAATCGCTCCGAAAAGCCGGAGTCATTTTTCAGCCGTTGGAACGAGCGCTGATCGAGCACGAGGATCTGGTGCGGAAACATTTCATGGCGCAACCCTCCGTCCTAGGGTCGGGCAAATTCGCCGCCTTGCATCGTGCTCAGGTCCGCGCTGGCGGTTTTATCTACGTTCCGCGCGGAGTGGAACTCGAAGTGCCCATCGAAATTTTCCACTGGCTCGCTCATGAGAATGCCGCTGTTTTCCCCCATTTGCTTCTGGTTGCCGATGAAATGTCGGAGATCACCTTGATCGAACATTTTCGTTCGCTCGATAAAACGACGCGTGGTTTTGCTTGCGGAGTGAACGATCTGATCGTCGGCCGCGGCGCGACCGTGAAGTATGTGTGCGCGCAACGTTGGAACCAAAATGTAACGGCATTGCAAATTAACGCCACTACGGTCGAACGCGATGGCTCCGGCATGAGCTTGAATTTGCATCTTGGTGGTAGTTACTCCCGCTTCGAAAGCCTGAGTCGACTCGGTGGAGAAGGTGCTCGCAGTGATTTGCTGGCAATCGCAGTCGCGGGTCAAAAACAGGAATTCGATGCGCGGACACTGCAAGACCATGTTTCACCGCACACCGCCAGCGATCTGCTTTACAAGAATGCGCTGACTGACCGTGCCCGCACCACTTTTGGCGGGCTGATTCGCGTCGAACCGCATGCGCATTTTACCGACGCCTATCAAAAGGTTCGCAACCTTCTGTTGAGCGACGATGCCGAAGCCAACTCCATGCCGGGCCTCGAAATTCTTGCCGACAACGTGCGTTGCACTCACGGCGCGACCAGCGGCCAAATCGACGAAGACGAACTCTTCTATCTCCGCGCCCGTGGCATCCCGATGAAAACCGCGCAACGGCTCATCGCCACCGGTTTCCTGACGGAGGTGCTTGAGCGCGTCGATCAGCCCCCGATCCGAGAGCAACTCCACCGGTTAATCGAGGCGAAGTTCCAGAGCAGCCGCTGATACCGTCTCTCAGCGAGCGAATCCGTGGAACAGCGCGACCATACTCGTTCTCGGCTTCATTCATGGCATCGCACGGATCAAGAGCGCCTCCGTCATCCTGACTATTCTATTGCATTCTCTTACTAATTTGATGGCGACGGCCGAAGTCGTCCTCCATCTCCACGACTCCAACGCGTAGAGAATTTGCATTGCATCGGAGTAACGCGGGTCTTAACCTCGTTACTCGACGGCATTCCGGTTTTATGGATGTAAGCGGAACGATCAGCGCGATTCTCAGCCAAAAAGGTACACAGGTTTATTCCATCGCCCCGGATGCGACGGTGTTTCAGGCCATCGAAATGATGGATGCAAAGAACGTCGGCGCGTTGCTGGTGTTACAAAACGAGGAAGTCGTTGGCATTATTTCCGAGCGCGATTATACCCGAAAAGTTTTCCTGAAAGGCAAACGTTCGCGCGAGACACGGGTCGACGAAATAATGTCCAGGGAGGTGACCGTGACGGGTTCGAACGAGCCGGTGGACAAGTGTATGCGTCTGATGACGGAAAAACGCATCCGGCATTTGCCGGTCGTTGATGATGGCAAATTGCGCGGCGTTCTCTCCATCGGCGACGTCGTCAAACACATCATCTCAACTCAAAGCGCCACCATCGAGCACCTCGAGAGCTACATCCACGGGGGCTATCGGTAGTTGTAGCTGCTGGAGCGACCGCGGTTACACTGCCCACGCCGTTTCGCCAGCTACAATGGTCCGCACCGCGCGCCCTTTCAGTTTCCATCCACGGAATGGTGTGTTGCGCGATAATGATTCAAACTTCGACGTGTCCACTTCCCATTCCAAATCAGGATCAATCAACGTCACATCGGCTCTCGTGCCGATCGATAACGAACCGGCATTAAGTTTCAACAATTTCGCGGGCTCGACCGTGAACAGCTCGATCAAGCGGCTGAGAGAAATCGCTTTCTGTTTGTGAACCAGAATATCCATGGACAATCCGAGTTCGGTCTCGAGCCCGACTATCCCGAAGGGAGCGCAGTCAAATTCGACCTCCTTCTCAAAAGCAGCATGCGGCGCGTGATCGCTGCACAGAATCGTCAAAGTGCCGTCCGTGATTCCTGCAATGATCGCATCGATGTCGCGTTGGCTGCGTAGCGGCGGGTTCATTTTGCAGTTGGCGTCGAAATTCTGTATCGACGCATCTGTCAGCGCGATGTGATGCGGGCAAACTTCGCCGGAAATCTTCACTCCTCGTCGACGCGCCTCGCCAATCAGCCGGACACTTCCGGCGCTGCTGATGTGCTGGCAATGAATGTGATGATCGCAAAGTTCTGCCAGCAAAATGTTGCGCATTACCATCGCTTCCTCACCTGCCGCCGGCCATCCGGATAATCCCAGTAATGTGCTCCATTCGCCTTCGTTGACCACGCCGTTGCCGACCAAATTGTAATCCTGGCAATGATCGAGCACCGGCACCCCAACCATCCGCGCATATTCGACTGCGCGCCGCATTAACTCATGGTTTTGGATGCACTTTCCATCGTCGGTGATTGCGACGACACCGCTTTGCGCGAGTGAGGCGATTGGTGCCAGTTCCTGACCCTCCAGATTTTTCGAAATCGCGCCGGTCGGCAGAACATGCACGGTCGCCGTATCGCGCGCACGATCTTTAATCCAGGTGATCGTGGTGGGGTTATCGGCCACAGGCGAAGTGTTCGGCATGCAGACGATCGTGGTAAATCCGCCAGCCGCCGCCGCGCGCGCACCCGATGCGATCGTTTCCTTGTGCGCAAAACCAGGCTCACGCAGGTGAACGTGCATGTCGATCAGACCGGGAGCGACGATCAGGCCCGTCGCGTCGATCTCGTCCGCGGCGGATTGCGAATTGCCGATTGCGGATTGATCAGAAATTCGACCGCCCACAATTACGAGATCGGCCATTTCATCACGGCGATTCGCCGGATCGATGATACGGCCGTTACGGATGACGATGGACTTCATGTCCGGGTAGCGCACGCGTCTCGCGTGTTGGTTTCGGCGTCTCGTCGAAACAGTCTTCCAGGAAAAGTCCGCGAAAGCGAGACGCGTGCGCTACCCGGATCAGCCGACAACGCTCCCGTCACCCCGCGATGCCTCCGCACAAATACAAAACCGCCATGCGCACAGCCAGGCCGTTGGTTACTTGATCGAGAATCACACTCTGATGCCCATCCGCCACCTCGCTGTCGATCTCGATCCCGCGATTGATCGGACCCGGATGCATGATCAAACAATCCGGTTTCAACAATTTCGCGCGTTCCTTGGTCAAACCAAAGAGACGGATGTACTCGCCCAAGCCGGGAAAATACTCCTTGCGCTGACGCTCGTGCTGGATGCGCAACAAGTTCACCACATCGACGTGGGGCAAGACATTGTCGATATCGTGAGAAACTGTGATGCCGAGCTTTTCAAAATCGCGCGGTACCAGTGTACTCGGTCCGACCAGAGTAACACGCGCCCCAAGTTTCGTTAGCGCGAAAATGTTCGAACGTGCGACCCGGCTGAAGAGAATATCGCCAATGATGGCGACGTGCAGCCCCCGGAGCTCTTTCTTCTTTTCCCGGATCGTGTAAGTATCGAGCAACCCCTGGGTGGGATGTTCGTGTGCGCCGTCGCCGGCGTTAATGACACTGGAGCGCAATCGTTCGGCCAAAAACTGCGGCGCACCGGCGGAACTGTGACGAAGGACAATGATGTCGACGTGATTTGCTTCCAAAATCTTAGCGGTGTCTTTCAACGTTTCTCCCTTGCTCAAGCTGGAAGCGGTAGCGGTGATATTGATGACATCTGCGCTCAGTCGAAACGCCGCCAGCTCGAATGATGTGCGCGTGCGCGTGCTCGGTTCGATGAAAAAGTTCACCAGCGTTTTCCCCCGCAGAGCCGGGACTTTTTTGATTTCACGGCTGCCGACTTGCTTGAACGCGTCGGCAGTCTCGAGCACGAAATTGATTTCGTCGGCAGATAGCTCGCGCAAGCCGAGCAGATCCTTGCGGTTCCAGCGCGTGTTCATTTGCAAATCCCGGGAGCGCAGGCTGCCAGTCTGCAGTTGGCGGCAGCTCGCCGCCAACATCGATTTACAATCTTTGGAAAATTGAAGGCACCAGCTTTCGGCAAGCTGCCGAACGCGGCAGGCTGGCAGCCTGCCCTCCGCGGAATTGCTGTGTGGGCGCTCATTCTTTGACCAGCCACACACCCTCCTGAGAATCTTGTTCGCCCAGTCGCAGCCGCACTTTTTCATCGGGCGCCGTCGGCAGATTTTTGCCGACATAATCTGCACGAATCGGCAATTCGCGATGGCCGCGGTCGATCAGGACCGCGAGCTGAATTTTCGCCGGCCGACCGAAGGATGTAATCGCATCCATGGCCGCGCGCACGGTCCGGCCAGTAAACAAAACATCATCAACAATGATCACGGTTCGACCTTCCAGCGGCAAGGGAAGGTCGGAAGCTCGCACCACCGGTAACTCTGTTCGTGTGCCCACGTCGTCCCGGTGCATCGCCACATCGATCGTCCCAACCGCGATCGTAGTCTTCTCGATTGTGGAAATTGTCTCGGCGATACGACGGGCGATTTCATTACCGCGCGATGGAATACCAGCGAGCATGATCTGTTTAAGATCACGATTGCGCTCGATGATCTCGTGCGCGATTCGGCGGAGCGCCCGCTGAATTGTCGCTGCGTCCATCACCAGGATGGACTTATCAGAAGAATTTTTCTTCTTTTCGGTCATGCCTTCCTTCGCGACCTCTCAGGATCGCCTTAAAGGAAATTGTAAAATCAGGCAGTAGCTTGGACGATGCCTCTGCCCTCCTTCAAGCGTTTTTGCCGCCAGTTTGAACGGTGTTTCACAATCCAATCGAGCAGCGCTTTCTCGAAGCCAATATCGGCTCCAGCTTTCTCGCTCTCAATCCACTTGTGCTTCAAAATCTCTTCGCGTTCGGCCAGGAACTCCTTATAAAGAACGGAGTTCTTGACGAAGTGCGGTTGGTCTTCAGACGAAGCTCGCATCGCAAAATTGTCATTCATAAAAAAGGAAAGCGGGTTTCTAGTCAATCTCATTAAATTATGACGTAGCATTGCGCATACCTATTTAACTGGGCAGGTAAACGCCAGCACGCCAAATGGTTGCATGAGACACAACCGAGCACGGGAATCGCGAGTCTCAGCATGTATCTACGAATGTGAGAAACCGGCTGGCCGCAGAATAATACACTCCGTAGCAGGTCCAGACTGTCGCGTCCGCTATGGTCAGCGCATTACGAGCGAACTTGTCCGCGGGTGACAGCGCACAACTACGCTCCTCCGAAGGAAACCGACGCGGTATGGTTACTTTTTACTTTCCAAGCTACTTAACAGCTCCCGCGCAATCCGGTTAAACTCTGCACCCACGACCGATTTGGGATCCTCGGCCGCGATTGGCATGCCGCGGTCTCCAGCTGCACGAGTAGCGATATCAATCGGAATTTGTCCGAGCAGTGGCACTCGCAATCGCCTCGCTTCGCGTTCACCGCCGCCGCTGCCGAAAATGTCGTAACGTTTTTCGTCGCTCGGTGAAACAAAGTAGCTCATGTTTTCGATCAGCCCGAGCACCGGCACGTTGACTTTCTCGAACATGGTCGCGGCCTTGCGGGCGTCGATCAACGCGACTTCCTGCGGCGTCGTCACGACGATCGCGCCGGCGAGCGCGACCGTTTGCACAATCGTGAGCTGAATGTCACCGGTACCCGGCGGTAAATCCAACACCAAGACATCGAGCTCGCCCCACTCCACTTGGCGCAAAAACTGTTGCGTGTACCGCGTCACCATTGGCCCGCGCAAAATCGCCGGTGAACTGTCATCGAGCAAAAAACCCATCGACATCAATTTCAATCCGTACTGTTCGATCGGCAGAATGCGATTTTCTTCGGTCGCCATTAATTGTTCGCGTGAACCGAACATGAGCGAAATGCTCGGTCCATAAATGTCGCAGTCGCAAACTCCCACGCGTTCACCGGCATTGTGAAAACCGATCGCGAGATTCGCCGCGACAGTCGATTTTCCGACGCCGCCTTTTCCGCTGGCGATGGCGATGATGTGTTTGATCCCAGGAATGCTGGTCGCGCCCACTCCAGAGCTGCCGACGCCGGCCGGCGGCGCGTGAATATCGATCAACACTTTCGGATTCGGCACGCCAAGTTTTCGAAGAACATCTTCGGCATCGGCTTTGATGGCGCGCGGCACGGCTGCATCATTCGTACGCAAGACCATTTGAACACGGGTTTCGGTAGCCGTGAGAACAATTTCCTTGATTAAGCCAAACGAAACGATGTCGCGGCTAAATCCCGGATATTTAACCGATTTCAGAGCATTTGTGATCTGTTCCTGAGTAAATGACACGCTCAGAACTTACTTTGCTAACACGCGGCGGCAAAATTGCGTTGTCACGTGTGAATGAAAAGATTGGGTAGCACACGCCTCTGGCGTGTTGCTGATGGTGGCTCGCCATCGCGGACTTAGCCAATGTCTCGGGGTCGGTGGCGGAGCTGTTTCCACAAAGCGAGGCGATTATGAAGCGAGTGATTGGAACAGGAGATTTGTTAGCTCGTAATCCCGAGCGTTTCGGCCGCGTCAGCTTAAAGGCAATTTCTTCGGGATCCCCCCGACTTCCGTCGCGACGATTGAATTACCGCGGCAGCGATTGTTCTGCATTCGCAAACGCGTACGCCGCGACCGCAATCACCGCCGCGTTCTCCTGCAGTTCGCGCAGCACAATTTTATCCAGGGTGTCAGCTGCAGTGTGATGATAATTGAAGTAAAAACGGCTGTCCTGCATCGGACTGAACGCCGGCACTGCGGCCTTTTCCATCGGATCAGTATCTGCCCCGACATGTTCGGCCAAATTCAAAGTTCCGGCGCCGATTTCCTGCAAGAGTTGCGCTACCGGCTCGAACATTTTCTTTACCTCCGGTTTTGATTTGAGGTTGAGTCCTACTGGATGACCAGCGCCGAGGTCGGTTTCACTAACCGCAAAATGACTGGCGAATTCACTGGCATGATCCTTCTCGTATTGCTTGGAACCGCGGCTGCCGTTCTCTTCGTTCATC
>JBKPQI010000035.1:0-9559 GCA_046733975.1 Verrucomicrobiota bacterium | reverse complement strand
CGACTGCAGTGTCGTTCTGCGATGCAGCGGCAAGGTCATCAAGCCTTGAGATGCCGCCGCGCAAACGATTTAGTTCGGCCTGGCCGGCATCGTCCGCAGTGAAGAAAGCATCGAGGGTATCGCGCAAATCGCGTTGCCAGTCGGAGAGCGAACGCTGCTTGTTGAAATCGATTGCTCGCGAAAAAAGCCGCTCCAGAAATTCAACAAAGTTTCCCAGCAATTCGGCGCTCGATCCCTCGATCTGATCGAACGGTAATATCCCTTCAAATAATTCGCGGTTTTCCGGACGCAGCGCGCATCCGAGCAACATTCGATCAATCCCATACCGCCAGCTATTTACCGCGAAAGCAGGCAAACCAAGTCTCGCCCGATGCTGCGCGTCGATTCCCCAGCGGATCCCACAGTCGTCGATCCATCCTCGAATTGTCTCCATCTCTGCCGGCGCGATTTGGAAACAACGCTGCACCGACGAGGATTCGAGTATGGCAAGAACTTCGCTCGCTGCGAAACGTCCGGGCATGATTTCCAGAATGCGAAAGAACGTGTCGATCATTCCGCTGGCGGCGCGGATGTCCCGATCGGCGATCGAGTATGGAATCTTATGTTTGGGATTTTCCGGCACGCCAAAGACCGCATCGATGAATGGCGCGTAGGCCGAAATGTCCGGCATCATCACAACGATATCTTTCGGCTTCAACTCCGTGTCGTTCTGAAAAAGATCGAGCAGCTGATCCTGCAAAACTTCCAGTTCACGCACGATGCTGTGACAGGAATGAATCTGCAGAGAGCAGTCTTCACTTGCGATGGATCGCTTTGCTTTCTCTGACTCCGTCTGCCGTCCGGACTGCGAATTCAGCTCAAAGATGTCGTTCTGAATTTCCAACAGGATCGAACGCGATGATCCCGATTGATTCATTGGTAAGATGAAATCTTCTTCTTCGAATGCGGGCGTGAGTTCAGCGACAAGGTTCAGGAAATCACGGCCGAGCTTTCCGTTAGCGGCCAGCAGCTCGTTATCCCCCGTTTCTTCGTCACTGAATCCAAAGAGCTCGGGTTGCTTTGCCCGCGCTTTTTCGCGTTTGGAACGAACATCGCCCCACCAGGCTGGTGTAGGTTCCATCACAAACAGGTGGACCGGACAGCGCGCGGAGAGTTCCCCAACAAGCGAGAGATAAAAGGGCGGCAAAGTTGAAATGCCGAAGAATGACACCCGTTCGGGAATAGGTGCATGGCCTCGCTTCAACGCCTCGACTAACTGCAGTCCCATGGCAGCATGGTGTTGGCCCGGCGCGGAGCGCTGCAGTTCGCGCCACAGAATTGGCTGCCAATCATTCCCTTTACCCGCGTCCCAATCCAGGATCATCTTCGGCCGAAAGACCACGTATTCGTCAAACACGTGCGCGATGCGGCGCGAAAGCTCCAACTTGCGCAGCCCCCGATCATCGCTGCGAAGATGATTCGCCACAGCCGCGAACTCGGGCCGCGAAGCCAGACGCGGCAATTGCTGCATGATCCGCCAGGTCATCACGTCGACATCAAAGAGTTTTGTCGCGGCAGCTTCGGAAAAGACCCTTTGAAAGAGGTCTTGAAAAAATCTCTGCGGGAACGGGAACAGGACGTTGGAACAAATGCCGTTACGCTCCGCGATCTGTTGTTCAATCCAGCGTCGCATTCCGTTGCTCTGAACGACGACAATTTCCGGTGCGAGCGCTGATCGCAACGGCTGCTCGATCAGCTCGGCCAAATGGCCTGCCAGCCGCTCCAGTCGGTTGCTGGTATGGAGAATGAGGCCGGTGCTGAGCTTTGCGGGCACCGTCCTATATTAAATAGGGCGCGGAAAATTTCGCCCAAAAACGGAGAAGCAGCTTCCGATCTGATGTTAGCGGTTCAGCACCATCGCGCGCACAGATGGATCGAGCAGTCTCTTGCTCACTGGTAAAAATTGAGCGGCGCAGCCCCCTGACTTTTCGGCCTCGCTCGACGGAACGGCCGATCCACTTAAACACGCAACGCGGCCTGTCAATAACCTTCGTTGTTCCCGAAGCCAGAGCTTTTCCTGATCCCCTTTCCCATTCTACATTCCGCGATGATCTTTCGTTTTCTCTCTGTTCTCCCAATGCTTATGGCCATCGCAGTTTTCGCCGATGAAGGCATGTGGCTCTTCAACAATCCTCCGCTAAAACAACTGAAAGAAAAATATCAGTTCGAGCCGACCCCGCAGTGGATCGAGCATCTGCAAAAGGCGAGCATCCGATTCAATTCCGGTGGTAGCGGTTCCTTCGTTTCCGCGAACGGCCTCTGTATTACCAATCACCACGTCGGCGCTGATGCGCTGCAAAAAGCATCGAGCGAGCAGCACAACTATTTGAAAGAGGGCTTTTATGCGAAAACGAACGCGGACGAAATTAAGTGCGCCGACCTCGAACTGAATGTTTTGATGTCGATCGAGGACGTGACCGCGAAGGTGAACGCCGCCGTGACAAGCGGTATGTCTGCCGATGCTGCCGGAGAAGCGCGCGGGAACGCGATTGCCGAGATCGAAAAGGAAAGCAAAGAGAAAACCGGGCTCCGATCCGATGTGGTCACGCTTTATCAAGGCGGCGTTTACCATCTTTACCGCTACAAACGTTATGACGACGTGCGCATCGTTTTCGCTCCGGAACAGCAAATGGCCTTCTATGGCGGCGACCCCGATAATTTCGAATACCCGCGTTACGATCTCGATATTTGTATTTTTCGCGCCTACGAAAACGGCCAGCCGGCAAAGATTGAGCATTACCTGAAGTGGAATTCGAATGGACCGAATAATGGTGAGCTAATTTTCGTCAGCGGAAGCCCTGGCCGAACCGACCGGCAACTTACGGCCGACGAACTGGCTGATCGGCGTGACCGCGAAGTTCCGAACTGGCTCCGAATGTTTAATCGGCGCGAAGTGCTTTTGCTTTCGTGGGGACAGCGCTCGTTCGAAAACGCGAGAAGAGCGCGTGACGATCTCTTTGGCGATCAGAATAATCGGAAACGCTACGACGGCTATGTTGCGGCGCTGTTCGAGCCGGAAATCTGGAGAGCGATTGAAGCGCGGGAAAAGAAGTTGCGCGACGCAATGTCGCATGACCCAAATTTGAAAGGGACACTCGGCGCCTACGACCGGATCAAGAAAGCGCAGACGGAGCTGGCGAGGATTGCGCCGCGCTACGATTACCTCGAAGAGGAACGTCCGATCACGGTGGGTTATCGCGGGCCACGCGCGCTTTACGGGGCGCTTTTCAAGTATGCACGCCTGCTGACGCGTGCCGCCGATGAACGCGCCAAACCGAACGGCGAACGCATCGCGGAGTTTCGCGACAGCGCCAAGGAATCACTGGAGCTCAGTCTATTTTCAAGTGAGCCGGTTTACGACGATTACGAAATTCTTCGGCTCACCGATTCGCTCACGGATTTCGCTGAAAAATTCGGCGGCAACGATCCGCTGGTAAAACAGGTTCTTGCGGGGAAATCGCCACACGCACGTGCAATCGAGTTGGTCAAGGGAACAAAATTGAAAGACGTTCAGTTTCGCAAAAATCTTTACGGCAAAGACGCGGCCACGTTGGAGGCCGCGCATGATCCGATGCTCGATGTTGCCCGGATGATCGAAGGACCCGCCCGCGAAGTTCGTAAAACGCACGAGGCCCAGGAGGAAATCAAACGGCAGGCATACGCCGAAATTGCAAGAGCGCGTTTCGCGGCGGAAGGAACCAGTACCTATCCCGATGCGACATTTACCTTGCGACTGTCATACGGAAAAGTGTTGGACTATGAAGAAGATGGAAAACAAATTCCGCCTTTTACAGATTTCGCTGGACTCTACCAGCGTGCTGCCGAACACGAATACAGACCGCCTTTCGATCTCCCACAACGCTGGATCGACCGCAAGGCACAGCTAAATCTGGCGACAAAATTCAATTTTGTCTCCGATGCCGATATTATCGGCGGCAACAGCGGCAGCCCCGTCGTCAACAAAGCGAACGAATTCGTCGGCATTATCTTCGACGGCAACATTCAATCGCTCGTGCTGGACTGCATTTACTCCGACATCCAAGCGCGCGCGGTCAGTGTGGATTCTGCCGCCATTACCGAAGCACTGCGAAAAGTCTATGATGCTGGCGCGTTGGCCGACGAATTGGAAAAAGGTAGGGGCGATTGAGTTCGAGCCGGAGGGCGGTTTCCGCAAGACAGGACTGAGCTTAATTGCTTTCAGGTCGCGCCACGGGATCCCTCGGCTTCGCCCAGGACGACGAGATTTGTCACTTCCCAAGTGGAGTACTGACTTCCGTCCCCGCTGGTGGCGTAAACTCGAATTGGCCCGGCGGAATGGCAGCGTGCCCAGTGTTCTCGTAGGTGGTCACGATACGATCGCCGTTTGCCTGAAGCATGTCGGTGTGCTCGGCGATCAGGTCGTTGTTTAAGTGCAGCAACAGTTTTTGAAAAATGCGTTTCATCGATGGATTGCGTGGAATCAATTCCAAGTCGTAACCTTTCTCACTTTTGGCGCCTGTGATATGAAAGGTGTGCTCGACGTTCTCCAGATTCAGCGCTGTCGTGATCGCTGAGATGGCCGCATCCAGCGGAGAGCGCCTGGCCAGCGAATAGCGTTCTGCCGATTTGAAGTTCGGATAATAGATCCAAAGCTGTTGCCCGTCGCTGACGGTAATGCTGGGAGCGTTGCCTCTTCGTTCCACGCGGAACTTGTTGGGCGCTTGGAACCAGATTTTGCCGCTGCTGTTGATCGGCTCATCCAGCAGATGAATTTTTCGCTGTTCCTGAAAATCCGCTTCCATACTCGGAGCCGCCGCCCGGTTCTCTCGAATTCGTTCGAGCAACGTTTTCACGTCCGTAGGCGACAACGTCTGCGCCTTAACGCCGTAGCCGAACCAGGTGAGCAAAAATAGGAGGACGACAGTCTTACGCATGTTCGAAATGCTCCTGCGGCAGTTTGGGTCTTACTGCCACTGCCGCCGGTAAAGTGAAGAAGATAGTCGCGGCCAGGCTCCAGAATAAACCAATGGCGCAGGCCAGACCGAGCCCGCTCAAAGTTGGGTTATGCGCCCAGCCCAGCGAACCAAATCCCGCGATGGCAGTGAGACCGGCGAGAGCAACGGGTTTGATCACACCTGTAAGATCGCGTGCGACCTCGTGGCTGCGCTGCCATACTAACAAGACGTAGATGCCGTAATCCACACCAATGGCAAGGACGAGACGAAAGGCGAGCACGTTCAACAAATTCAGAGGCAGGTGAAACAGTTTCATCGATGCGATCATAGCCGCGACAGCAAGCGCAAGGGTTATCACCTGCACCAGCCACAGACGCAAGTCGCGATAAAGAATGGCCAGGAGGGAGGCATCGAAGACGGCCATCAGAGCACTGATCAATAGCAACTGCCTTCGCGACCACGGCACCAGGTCGGTTAGGGTGTAACTCCACCCTGAGAGAGTGATCGGAATACCGGCAACCGGCAGTTCGCGCGCGAGCACGTTTTTTTGCTCTTGGGTTGTGACCGGCGCGTTGGTGGTGATGAAACCGGCAGTGGTGAGCGAATCTTGAGCAAAGTAGCGTTCCACCAGAAACCACCAGGCGGAGCTCGGCGGTAGTTGCGTGCGCCATGATGGTATTTTGTAATTGGGAGCGCTGGCGACCTGCAGTTGATTCAGCAGCTCAAACGCTGAAGCAAACGCATCCGCGCTGAAGCGGTTTTGCGTCAGCGCGTTTTGGAAAGCATCCCGCGTCGCCGAAAAGTTGATTGATGCGAGCTGCTGGCGGTTTCGTTCGATCTCGCGCGGCGAAAGCGCCAGCGCGTTGGGAGTGGAGTAGCTTTTGATTTTGCCCGCGCGTTGCAGCTCGGACCAATGCCGGGCAATTGCTTTCCAGAAATCATGCAGCTGTTGCTCCGATGTGGCCCGAACGATTCCAAGAACCGGTTCCCAGCGCACCGGCATCCTTTCCATGATCAAACTCAGTGCCGTGCCCGCGCGACTGTTCTTTGGCTCCAAGGATCGCGCATTGGCTTCAAAGGTAAGCGGGATTTGTGGAACAATCGCAACAATCAGTAACGCGATTAAAATCGGGATACTCACTGCCAAAATCGGCCGTGGTCGCACCAGCATCCGGTGCACATAGCTCCTAACTATATTTAGGATCCAATCGTTCTGCACCGGACTATCGTCTCGCGGCACAAACAAAAAAAATACCGTCGTCATCAATAATCCGGCGGCAGAAATGCCGATTGCGATCAGCACCCCGAGCTGGATGAAGCCGGAGGAGTTGCTCAGGATGAGCGCCAGAAAGCCAACCGCAGTCGTCAGTGCTCCAAAGAACACCGCCCGGCCAAGACTGTGAACGGCATCAGCAATGGCGATCCGATGTTCACCTCCCTCGCTTCGCGCCTGTTGATAGCGTCCGTAAATCAGAATCGCAAAATCCACCCCCAGCCCAACCAGGATCGCGCAGAAGCCCACCGTCACCATATTGAGCCGGTGAAAAACCAGGAGACCGATGGCAAGCCCAATGAGACAGCAAAGTAACAGGGAAAATCCCATCCCCAGTAGCGGGAGCCAGCGGCGGAAGCCGATAAAAAAAACCGCGCCCACCAGTGCAATCGAACTCAGCACCGTGACCACGATGTCGTGACGCATGCTGAGGGAAATTTCGGCAACGTAGGCGGAACGGCCGGTAACAAGGACATCGAGTTTGCCGCCGTCCCAGTCCTGCAGCGCCGACGCTCGAAATGCGTTCACCTGTTTCATTAGCTTCTGGCAATCGAAGGCGCTGATACTTGGTTGATTGGTAACGGCAGGGAAGATACGCATGGTGGAATCCAGCGACGTGAGCGGCTGATCGGTTTCCATCGCGGCGTTGCCGGCAAACGGCTTCAGCGACGGCGTGATCAATCCCAGCGGATCCAATGTCAATTCCATTTCCGGTCGCGGCGAACCGCTTTCGATTTCACGCCGCAATTGCGCGAGACGTTCCTGAATCTTCGGCGGTTGAAGTAGCGAGATCGCGCGATCGAAAGCTTCTGGCTCGAGATTGAGCAGGAGCGGCAGCGCGATTCGTTGTAAATCGTGCACGCCATCCGGTGTTTCCATCGGCGACCCGGCCAGCACACGCACGCACCACGGTTGAGCGCGCAACCTTTCCACGAATTTCGGTGCGAATTCTTCCAGCTTGTCCACATCTTCCGGTTGGCAAAGCAGGGCGAACGTCAGCTCACGCGTCTGCGCGAATTCGCTGTTGTAGATTTTGAGCCCTTCAACCGAATCAAAGCCGCGCGGCAGCAAATTCAGCACTTCGGTGTCGAGCCGCAAACACGTGATCAAGACGACGAGACTTGCAACGACAATCAGGGCGACGACGGCCCACATCAGGCCGCGGCGTTCTGTAACATAAAATGCGACCTTTTGGCTGAATGGCATCGCAAGAAAATGCGCTCCGACCGCTCAGAAGCGCAGCACGAAAGTCTCCGGGCCTTCGCTCACCCGCACAATCTTTTTGTCCGGATGGTTCAGCAGTTCACTCCGCAACGCCAGCCAACCCGCGGCACGCGCCGGCGGTTGTTGGATTGGGCCCGACCAGGGGATTCGGGCGAGAGGGCCCTGCACGCGCGCGAACGTCGGATCCGTGTGCATGGTCAACAGCGTCACGCCCGGACCCTTGCTGAACGTCAGTTCAAAATCGCCGCGACTCGAATAACGAATGAGCACTTCACCGATGAGAGACGTCTTCGGTCCGTGATACGACAGTTGACCGTTGCGAGCAGTCCAGGCATGGCTCGGCTGCGCAAATTCATGGATCGCGCATCCGCTGAGACAGAGCCCGATCGCCAGAGTCAATGCGATCCGTGCCATATTATATGGACGCTGGTTTAAGCGCGGCTGCGTCTCCGTTTGTCTTCGGCATCAGGGAAAGCCGCGGGCACAGCGTCCATTTTTTTTGCAACCGCACGATCAAATAAAAAAGTTCCATCCGCCACCGAATGGCGAAACGATTGCCGATGTTGCCACCAAGAACTGCATTCACCGCCGGCGGAATTTGAAAGAGCGTCGTCGGCGTCAAAAAAACTTCGATGAATTCCTTGCCGCCGTACCACGATTCCACGAAACGCAGGTAAACATCCATCGCACGATTTATCAGCCGTTCGTAATACCGGAATAACCGTCGCGCTCTCTTTGGATGGTCCAGCACTTCGTGCACAACATCGGCCGCTTGCTCACCGGCAAGAACGGCGAGAAAAACGCCGCTACTAAAGACCGGATCGATGAAACCGGCGGCGTCGCCGGCGAGGAGCCAGCGTTCACCAGTCAGCTTCTGACTCCGATACGAAAAATCCGCCGCCGTGTAAACCTGCGAAACGCGCCGGCCCTCGCCGATGCGACTACGCACTAATGGCTGTTCGGCGATCGCGCGCTCAAAAAATTCTTCTGGTGATAGTCCGGACTTTTTGAAGTCCGCTGCCTCCAGCACGACGCCGATACTGGTCCGTTCATTTTCAAGAGGAATGACCCAAAACCAGCTGTCCAGCGTGCGAACCATGCGGGTAAGCGTGCCATCAATTCCAGCTTCCCGTTCCAACCCCTCGTAGTGCGCAAAAAGCGAGAGCTTCTGCAAATGCGGATAACTTTTCTTCAGCTTGAATTTGTTTCCGATGACCGAATTGCGCCCGCTGGCATCGATTAAATATTTTGCGTGAATTTCGGGTTCGATGCTTCTGTAGCCGGGGTCGGTGACCCCGGTCTGTCGAAGCTCGCGAACACGCAGCGTCACGCCTTCGTCATCAAAGGTCACATTCTCCACCAATGTTTCTTCGCAAATTCTCGCACCTGACTCGCCGGCGTGATCGAGCAGCATTTTGTCGAACTTCGATCGGGTCACCTGGTAGGAACGATCGGTCTGGGAACCGAACCCATCCTTGAAATAAAACTTTGCAGCCTTCTCGCCTCCTGCCTCGGCGATCTCCCCGCCAAATTTCTCCACAAAATGCGCCCGCAACTTTTCGTGCAGACCAAGCCGGGTAAAAGTTTGCATGCTGAAAGGCAAAAGCGATTCACCGATGTGGAACCGCGGGAATTTGTCGCGCTCCAGCACAATAACCCGCCGCCCCGCTCTGCTCAGCAGTGTGGCTGCCGTGCTGCCGGCGGGTCCGCCGCCGATAATGGCTACGTCATACTTATCCACCGCTGGAAACTAGCCGAGTTCATCGCGAAGCAAAGCCGCGGTGTTCCGCCAGGTTCTGTCATCCCGAGCGAAGTCGAGGGATCCCTCGGCTTCGCTCGGGATGACGAACACGCTGCCTGCGCCACCCCAAATCTGAAACACGCTGCACCTTGTAAGAAAGCCGCTTTCGTATTAACGAAACTCCGCAGTGAAATTGATCGACCGTTTTATCAGCCGCGAACTGATTGTCAGTCTGCTATTCGCCATTTTTGTCCTCAGCCTTGTCCTCGTCGTGGGCAATATTTTCCGCAAACTTTTGCCGCTCCTCGTCAATCACGATGTTCCGGTCGAGTATCTCATCAGTTTTAT
>JBKPQI010000034.1:0-18575 GCA_046733975.1 Verrucomicrobiota bacterium | reverse complement strand
AATCAAGGCAGCGAGACGGAAACGCTGGTTGGTTCCAATTTCCAACGGAGCGATCCGCCGGATTAACAACCCTGCGCCTATAATAAGAAGCGGGATGGCCAGCCATCCCATCTCCGACCAGGCCCAAAACCAATCGCTCTGGGGGTGCAGCGAACGGGTGGTGGCTCTGGAAGCATCGCGGAAAATGGCAAAAACAGATTCGAAGTTACCCAGGCCGAGACCGACCCACGGCGACGCGCGAATCAACTGCCAGACGTCCTGGAAGATCAGCCATCGAAAATCCGCTGGAAAATCGCTGCCTGAGAATTTCTGCAAATGGAAACGCTGCAAAGCCGGTCCGCCGATAACCAGGATGGCGCTAACGAGAATCAGGAGAAATGAAACGGCTAACGAGATCCAGAAAGCCGCTCCGCGCCGGGCCGGGGCGCCCAAACGAAAAGCAACCGTTGCGATCCAGATGGCGCTTCCGCCGACCAGAATGAGAATGCCGGCACGGGAAAAATTGAGCGAGATCGCGGCCACGAGAATGGCAAGGGCGAAAAGCCAGAAGAGCCAACGCGTGCGGCCGTGTCGAATATCATCCTGGCCCGACGCGAGGATGAGAATAGACGTGAGACCGAAGAGATCGGCTGTCTGGTTGCGATTCAGAAAGGGACCGAAATTGCGCTCGTTCCTCCAAAATGGGAGGGATTGATGGGCGAGGTAGAGCAGGATGCTGAGCGCGGCAATAGCAACGATCCCGGCGGCGAAGAGTCGGAGTTGGAAACGCGCGACACGCAATTCGAGTTCCTGAGCGGAGACGCGGTAGAGCCAGCATAGACCCGCGACCAGGCTGGCGAAGCAACCCAGCGTAACCCATGGCTGCGGAGTAGCGGTGGTTGGCAGTTTTATCCCAAAATCGTTTTGTAGTGCCGTTCGCCATTCCGGAGTGAAAAACCAGGCCTGCGGTAGAAAACTGAGGACACCGCAGAGGGCGAAGGCAAGGAAGACCGTGTTAATTTTCCAACCGAGGGAGCGGCGCGGTGGTTGGAAGATCAGGAAAAGCCCGAATAACGCGACAACGATGCCTTCGGCCCACTTGCTGGTGGCACCGCCAAGAAAAACTGCGAAGACGGGGAGCAGCGCGATGAAAAAACTGCGCGCCCATTGCGCAGCGACGGGATGGTGAATAACAGGGCTGGCGTTGGGTTCGTCCACTCGGTTTGCGCGATCGGCCAATGACACGGACAACTAGTGTGGTGTAACCGATTGAACTTTACAATTCGAACGGTACCACGCGCCACCTCTGCCTTAGTGGGCCGCCTCGACGTCCGAGCGTCACTTGAAAGCGATGCGGGAACGCATCGCACTCCTAAAGCACGGCGTGTGAAACACGCAACATTCCATCTGTTTCGCGACAATTTTTTTCGGCGTTCGCACGCATCCTCGCGTCGCTTTTAACAAAGGACCTCTCGCCTAATCAGGTGCCAGAAGTCGTTGCAAAACGAAGCGGCCATGGCGTAGTTCATATCACGCCAGCTCGTGTTCAGCCATGCTCACCTTGGACCGGCAGAAACGTCCCGAGCACGTCCTGATTTTCATTGTGCCTGCAAAATCGAAAGCACGGAAGCAGCAGCGCGGTTGATCTCGAAACGGCGCAGGAAACAATTGCGCGCATTCACGCGCATCAGCTTTTGTTCGTCTGGAGAGGTGTGCAACCAGCGCTCCATTAAACGAGTCGTACCGGCAAGATCATTCGGTTCAACATAGCCTGCGTGATCGGCGAGAATCTCGCGCCAGACGTTAACACGATCCGAGATCAGAACCGGCACTCCAAAGGAGAGCGCCTCAATCACGGACATGCCAAAATTCTCGTGGTGGGATGGGAGAATAAAGGCGTCGGCATTTTCAAATGCACCGCGCTTCAATGGGCCTTCCAGCATACCGGCAAAAGTGACGCGCGGCGCGATATCCATGCGGGCAACTCGTTCGCGCAACTGCTGCGTCCAGCCGATTTGATCGGGACCGGCGAGGACCAGGGTAACCTGCTCACCCGAGGCACGCCGCGGCAGCGCGTCGATTGCGAGGTCACAGCCGTTTTTTGGATGGACCCGCCCAAGAAACAGCAGCATGCGCGTGTTTTCGATCTCGGGAAATTTCGCGAGAAATAGATGACGCGCTTCCGGGCCAGACCGACGCGGTTCTTCGATTCCGAGTGGCGAGATTTTTTCTTTGGCGCGATACAGCCAGAAGGATTGTCGTGCCAGCAAGCGTTCTTCTTCGGAAGTAAAAATTACACCGGCGGCATGGCGTAACACCCGATATTCAGCCCACGGCCAGTAGAGCCATTTTTTCAGATGCTTGAGAGGAAAGGTGCGCTTGAACCAGGGATCGAGCATTCCGTGCGGGAAAACGAAATAAGGTGTCGCGCTTTTATGGAAGCTCCGCCAGACCGCAAAGCTGTGGTGTTGCCAGATGCCGTGAACGATAACGCAATCGAATTTGGCGGCGTTCTCGCGCAGCCAACGGGAGAGCGCGCGCGACTAACGGTAAGTGGTCAGTCCCTCCCCGAGCGGATGCACAGTGAGAGAACGATCGGTGAGCCAAGGCGAGTCCGGTTGATCGAGCGCGACGATCTCAGTGTCGACGCCATGTTGTTGCAAGCCTTTGCTCAACGAGACGACGGCACGAGCGACATCCCTCTCGGGATTCAACGTCTGCACTGTTTGCAGAATTCTCATGTGCGTCAGCCGTCTCTGACGGTTCGTTACATGTCTGGTACTGTGCAACGGGCAACATGCGTGTGCTACCTTAAGAAATGGACCGGGGCATCCTTGAGCGGCTTACGCGGGAGTTTCACAGCGCGGAACAGGACACTGTGACTCAATTGTTGACGAGTTACTCGGGACCGGAGAGCGATCGGGTGAGATGGGATATTTTGGAACTGAGCAAGGGTCGTGTCGACAAGGTTCGGGAGTATGTCCGGGCAGCGCAGACAGATTATCGCGATATTCTCTATTGGGCCGAGTATTATAAGGACGATCCGATGCTGCGCGGTCGCGACCCGGAACAGGTGGTGGATGAAATTCTTGCGAAATGGGGCAAGAAGAATGAGTGACGGTTAAGCGACCGGATCGACCATTTGCGTCGAGGGCTTCAGCCCAGAGGACTGGTGGAACGTAGCCGGTGGTCAAAGCACCGGACTTCCGTCGCCAATATGATAGCCCCGTCAGGGGCTGGGCAAAAATACCCTATCAAACGTCGCACGGGCGATTCAGTCAATCGCCCCTGCCTGAATCCGGAGCGGGACTCATCATCGAAAATGGTCATGCCGAGTGAAATCGAGAAACGCAGTCCGGCTCGGACTCTAGCTGCGAAAGCTTTAAGGTGACGCCACGGGATCCCTCGAATTGGCTCGGGATGACGGCGTTAAGTCTCCCTACCGCGGCGAGCGTGAATCGGCGTGGGTTTTGACGTTGCGGCGCTGCTTGTCCACCACTCGGCGCAGCTCGCGCTCCATGATTTTGAACGCGCCGTGCACTGCTTTTGCCAGCGGATCGTGAGTGCCGTTATCGATCTGCTTTTCCTCGGCCACGAGCTCATGACCCGGCGGAACGGTGACATCGATTCGCACCCGATATTGATTTCCCTTTTTGTGAGCGTGATTCGGTTGCTCAATCGCAACGTCGCACCGGCTGATGTGATCGCAAAGTTTGTCCAGCCTCTCGGCTTTCTCCAACACCATCTGTTCGATTCCGAGAGATTTGTTCAGGCCGCGATAGGTAATCTTTACGGGCAATTGCATAGCGCGTCTATTGTAACTCGGCCATGCTGGTTACGCCAAGCGTAGTCGTATCCACTTAGTGGCTTTCCTGAATATCGGCTTCAAACCAAAAGCGAAACTTCCGCGCTCATCGAGCGCCGCTACAGACGCGGACTGCAGCGAGATGCTGTCGCGGCGGTCTATGACCCCCGATTCATCCGTAAAAATCCGCGTCCTACATGACATTAGATTGGCCGTAAGGAGCGAAAATGGGAAGGCAGTCTTGCCAGTTCCACGTTCACCAGATCCGATTTTACAAACTCAACGATGCGATTCCGAACATCGGCCGAGAGCAGGTCGACGATGGCGTTGTGACACGACGCCGGCGCGGCGAAGGACCAACCCTCAATCCCATCCGACTTGACTATCTGAGTAATTTGATCGGCCAGTTGCCTGTTGATTCGGCGCTCGGTTTCAGTCTCCAATTTGGTCTCCGCGATCGACGCCTGGTGCATTCCGGACCCGTCGTTGGCGGCGAAACGCCCGGCGAGATCGGTCACCTTATCAGCGAGTTTCCCATGCGCATCGGTAACGTTGAACGCCTGAACCAGCTTTAAACTCGGCCCTCGCGTTGGAGTTTCATCAACCCGGTAAGCCTTCAGGCTCCCCCGGTCCGCCACGATAACAAGCGAGGTCGGTGTCATGCCATCATCACAATGCGCGGACGCGACTTCCCCGCAATCCTAGTTCGTTTCTTGAACATTTATCACGGTTATTCTTTTTTTTCCACTTCCTCCGCGGCGGGGCCGCCATGCGGGAAATCGAAAGGACGTTTCCGGAATGATTCCTGGCGTGCCTGCGCCTGTGTTCCACCGGTCAACTTGAGGAGGCAGGCGCCGCGATCCAGCACCGGCAATTCATCGCCGGCGGCGAAACTCTTCGGGTCCGGAACAAAACCTGACTCGCTGGCCGTATCCAGTAGTAGTTGCCATTCGACCCCTTCATTTCCGGGAAGGACAAATGAAATCGTTTCGTAATGGGCATTGATAACAAACAGGAAAGTGTCGTCTCGAATCGGTTTACCCTGAAAACTGAATACATCAATGGTGTCGCCGCTCAGCATCATTCCCAGGCAACGGGCAAACGGCAGGCTCCAGTCGTTGTCGCTCATTTCGTTGCCACCAGGATTGAACCACATCACGTCCTTGATCTCGCTCCCACGAATTCGCCGGCCCTGAAAAAATTTCGGGCGCCGGAAAACCGGATGTTCCTGCCGGAGTTGAATCAGGCGCCGGGTGAATTCGAAGAGCGCCTTCTTTTCGTCATCCCGGTTGTCCCAATTGAGCCAGCTAATCTCATTATCCTGGCAATAGGCGTTGTTGTTACCGTTTTGGGTCCGAGCAAATTCGTCACCGCCAAGCAGCATCGGCACACCCTGTGAAATAAACAGGGTCGTCAGGAAATTCCGCCTTTGCCTGTGGCGCAAGGCATTAACCTTGGCGTCGTCCGTCGGCCCTTCCGCCCCACAATTCCACGACAGATTATTATTATCACCGTCCTGGTTCTTCTCCCCATTGGCATCGTTATGTTTTTCGTTGTAGCTAACGAGATCTGAGAGCGTAAATCCGTCGTGCGAGGTGACAAAGTTGATGCTGGCGTAGGGGCGGCGGCCATCGTGATTATAAAGATCAGGGCTGCCGGTCAACCGATACGCCACCTCGCCTATTTTGCCTTCATCGCCCTTCCAGAAACTGCGAATGGAATCGCGATATTTCCCATTCCATTCCGCCCACAACACCGGAAAATTCCCGACCTGATATCCGCCTTCGCCGACGTCCCACGGTTCCGCGATTAATTTTACCTGCGACAGAACCGGGTCCTGGTGAATGATTTCGAAGAAGGCGTGGAGTTTGTTCACGCCGGTAGCATCGCGCGCGAGGGTGCTGGCAAGATCGAAACGAAAACCGTCCACGTGCATTTCGAGGACCCAGTAGCGCAGGCTGTCCATCACCAGTTGTAGCGTGCGAGTGTGGAGCAGATTGAAGGTGTTGCCGGTGCCGGTGAAATCGAGATAGAAGCGCGGCTTTTCTGTTTGAAGCCGATAGGAGGCGATATTGTCAATGCCCCGAAATGCGAGCGTCGGCCCCAGATGATTCCCTTCGGCGGTATGATTATAAACCACGTCGAGAATCACTCCGATGCCGGCAGCGTGGAGATTGCGCACCATGGTTTTGAACTCGTTTACCTGACCGCCCAGATCACCGCTGCTGGAATATTTCCCTTCCGGGGCGAAGAAACCGATGGTGTTGTAGCCCCAGTAATTGCTGAGTTTGCGATCGATCAGCGCCTTATCGTCGATATGCGCATGGACTGGCAGCAATTCGACCGCGGTTATTCCGAGCTGTTTAAAATAGTCGATTGCCCAGGTGCTGCCAACACCAGCGTAAGTTCCACGCACTTCCGGCGGAACGTGCGGGCATAACTTCGTGAATCCTTTCACGTGCACTTCATAAATGATCGACTCCGCCAATGGCCTTCCGATTTTTCGATCGCCATCCCAATTGAATGCATTGTCGATCACCACCGCTCTCGGCATGCCCCAAGCATCGTCACGAAAATCCCGGGTTAAATCTTCCCGTTCGCCGCCCACGACGTAGGCAAACATTTCGTCCCCCCATTCCACCTGACCCGCAATGGCTTTGGCATAGGGATCAAGGAGCAGCTTGGAACTATTGAAACGCATTCCCATGTCCGGTTCGTAGGGGCCGGAAACGCGATACCCGTAAATTTGTCCCGGGCGCACTTCCGGCAGAAAAACATGCCAGACCTGATCGGTATGTTCCGTCACCGGGATACGAACATTTTCCTCGCGCGCCTCCATGTTGTCGAAAAGACAGAGATCGACTGAGGTGGCGTGCTGAGAAAAGAGGGCGAAGTTCACTCCGTTACCAAGCCAGGTCGCACCCAGAGGGTAAGGATAACCGAGCCAGGTTTTGATTGGTGTCATAGCAGGAGTGAACGTTCCCTATCCACTAAGCGACGAACATGCGCAACGTTTGTAGAATCGAAAAATTACACGATCGCTACGTCATCCCGAACGCGAGTCGAGGGATCTAGACACACTACCTAAAGGTTCCATGACGGAATTCCTCGAGTCCGAACTGATCTGGCGTTCCGCTCGGGATGACGGTCGATTGCGCGCAAGAGGCCTTCACGTTTCGAATCAGTTCTGACATGAAATATCTTTTCCCCACAGCTGCAACGATCCTGATCGGGTCACTGCTCGCGAGCTGCGGCACGAACGTGACGATGCTTGGTCCGGCGCGCCCCGCCATCAGCCCCGCTGCGGTGCGAATTTATCAGGTCCCACCGCGTCATTTCGAACAGGTCGCAATCATCAATTCCTCTGCCGGCACGACTTGGATTTTCCCCAATCACGATTCGATTGATGAAGCCATGGGCGAACTGCGCAGCCAGGCTGCCGCTCTCGGCGCGAACGGCGTTTTATTGCAGGAAGTTTACGATCAGCCGGTGGGAGGACTTTCGATCGGTGGCGGCGGCTTCGGGTATGGCCATCACGGCTTCTATGGCGGCGGCGGCAGCGTCGGCGGGCCGTTGATTAATCGCCGCGTTCAAGCAATCGCAATTTACGTACACCGCTAGGGCGAAGCCTGGAACATAGACTTTTAGGCTGTGCGCCCAGCGGGTTTGCAACCCGCTGTGACCAGAGAAGCGGAGAACATCTCCGCTGGGCACATAGGCAGAAGCCCTATGTTCCGGGCCGGGCGATTTGGTGAAGCGCCGCCAATGTTAGAGTTTACAGGTCGCCCACAACCTTGTGCGCCTTTTCTACGTCGTCCGGTCGCAAAATCATCAAGCCGTTCGGCGAATTCAATGTCGCGGCCATGTAAGCGTATTCGATATTTACCTTGGCTTCGGCCAGACGATCCGCAATTCGGCCAAGCACGCCGGGATGGTTCTGAGTCTCGATCATCAGTACTTCCGTCTCCAACGCCAGCACGCCGCGTTCTCCCAGAAGCATCAGAGCTTTGGTGGGATCGCTCACTACCATTCGCACGACGGAATGGTCGGCGGTGTCCGAAATGGAAAGCGCATGGATGTTAATTTTCGCACCCGCCAGTTCTTCGCATACCCGCGCGAGGGCGCCAGGCCGATTGCTCAGAAACACAGCGAGCTGCGTGGCGGCTTCAATCCTGATCTTCGATTTCTCTCCCATAGTCACAAAATGCCGCTCCTGAGCCGCGGTGACAATCAAAACGTTACGTCCTGCCTCTGTCATTCCGAGCGAAGTCGAGGGATCCGGTCGAAGTGATCTTAAAGGTTTCGCATCGGGATCCCTCGACTGCACTGGAGACGATTGTAGCTGCCGCCGTCTTCGGCGGCAGATCCCCCCTGATTTTGCCGCTGAGACAGCGACAGCTACATCATTGACTGAATTTCCTATTCCTGAAACTTGCGAAACCAGGAATATGGGAAGGCATTACCCGGACAATCCGTCGACCACTGCGGCGGATTGACCTCACGATGCGGCCGTACCACAGCGTAATGGGCTTCGATTTTGCCGCATCGTTTTCGCAAATAGTTGATCAGCTCTTCGCACGCTTCTAACTGGCGTCGCGTGGGCTGATCGCGATTGAAATCGCCGACCAGACAAATGCCAAGCGCAATGTTGTTCAGATAATCGCTGTGCACGTGTCCGCCATTGATTTGGCGGCGCCAGCGATCGCCCACTTCGATTTGTCCGTCGCCGGTCGATGTGCCATTGCCAATAACGAAATGATAAGCGAGGCCGTTTTGCATGCGACGAACGTGCCGGTGGTAGTAATCAAAAATCCGGGCGCTGCCCTGCCGTGTGCCACTGTTATGAACCACGATGAACTGCCAGCGGCGCCGCATCACCGGTGCGCGGTCAATTTCACTTCGCACTGATCGCGAAAGATAACGATAGGTCACTTCGGGCCGCGACCAAAACCACCAACCTCGACGCGGTGTCGGAGTCGGCGGCGGCTCATAACCCTGGTCACCCACGAATCCGGATTTCTCGACGTCGACCTGCGGGATGGAGCTGACTGGAACCGCTGGCCGCACCGTGGGAACCGGCGTCGCCGTGCTCGCTGGTGTGGGCGGGGGTAGGGCGGGCGCTTCCGCCGGTGCAACCGGCGTCGGTGAGGGTGACGATTTCGGCGACGCTGTTGGTGATGTTTTGGATTTCCTTTTTGTTGACGGACTGGGCGAGGCCTTTGCTTTCTTTTTCTTTCCCGCGCCTGCCGACTTCTTTGGTGTTGCTTTTTTTTTCTTCGGCGACGCTTTGGCCTTAGGCGTCGGCGATTTCCTGGGCGTAGGCGATTTAGCTGGAGTCGGCGAACTTTCGGCGGCGGCCTCCGATTTCTCTTCCGATGCAACCTGCGCCGACAGACTGCCAGCGGCGAGAAGGCTGGCCATTAGCAGCCACGAAGAAAAGCGAGCAACCGCGCACCTCACAAAAAAGACATCTCAAGCAGGCTGCGGCGCGGGAGAAGAATTTTGCATCGTTCGCTCCTGTTCCCGGCGCAGAATCGCGTTCAATTTTCCACCCAGTAGCAGCAACAGACAAGTCAGGTACATCCAGGTCAGTAGAATAATAATGGAAGCGAGGGCGTGATAAGTCGGATTGTAACGATCGTACTTGCTGACATAGAGCTGGAACAATTTCGTTACCGCTAGCCAACCGACCGCAAACAGAATGGCACCGGGCAAGGCCTGACGAATGGTGAGGTAATTTTCCGGCGTGAGGAGATAGAGGCCGAGCGCCAGAATGATAAGGGCTATGGCAGTGAGTGGGAGATTGAGTGCAGCAACCCATTCCTGAAGCGGAATTCGCAATTGCAAATTTACTTCCGCGATTCCGGCCAGTGTCTCACCGAAAACAACGGCGTTGAAGCATACAAGAATGGTGATGCCGAACCAGAACAGCAGGAAAAACGAAATAATGTATTTAGACCACCAATGCCGATCCTCCACTACTCCGTGAGTATGACTGAGCGCACGGGACACAGTGCTGATAAACATGGTGCCGAGATAGATTCCGGCGATGATTCCGGCGTTTGCCACCCATCCGGTCGATCCCGTGACCACCACGCTGGCCACGGCCGAATCGAGAATGTCCTGCACTTTGGGATCGGGCGGCAGAAATTCCTTCAGCACAACAAACATGCGATGCAATTTGGCCGGATCAGTTCCAAATAACCCAAGCAAGTGCCAGAGAAAGAGAAGACCCGGCGCGAGAGTGAAAAGAAGTTGATAGGCCATCTGCGCAGCCAGGCCGGTGGTGTTGTCCATCGCCGTCTCCCAAACCATCCGTCGCGCCGTGCGTCCAATCAGCCGCAGCATCTTCATGGCGTCGCCAGTGTACTTTGCCCTGCGCAATTATCCATTAAAGTCCGGCGCCGCCTTCCGCTGTGAAAAAAATTCTCATTCTTACTGCCGGATTCGGCGAAGGCCATAACAGCGCCGCTCGCGGCATCCGTGACGGTCTCGCGCAAATTTCACCCGAGTCGTCGGTCCAATGCAGCGACCTTTTCGCGGAAGCGTTCGGCCCGATCAACGAGCTGGTCCGGCGCATGTACCTCTTCACCATCAATCGGGCACCCCATATTTGGGCAGACGTTTATTCGTGGATTGATCACTACCAGGATTTTCACCAGGGTCTCCATTGGTTTTCGCTCGCCCGCGGCCGGCTCGCGAAAATTGTCGAACGCGATCGGCCCGACGTCATCGTTTCGGTCTTTATGCCGTACGGACATTTTCTGGATGAGTTGTACGGACCAGCGAACGGCTCCGCCCTCAAACGATTGGTCTGCATCACCGATTCGATAACGATCAATTCGATCTGGTATCGGTGCTCGGCTGATTATTTTTTGGTCGCGAACGAGCGAACTGCTGACGTAGTTGCGCAGGCGGGTATTGATCGCTCGTTGCTCCGCGTCTTCGGATTTCCAGTCAGTCCGCGTTTTGCCGCGCTTCCTGCCCGTCTTGACGGTCCACCTTGGCGGATCTTGCAGATGATAAACGCCGGCCAGACTCTTGCCCCTGATCTCACCCGGTTATTAGCGAAAATTCCGGAAACGGAACTGACTGTGACCGTCGGTCGAGACGAAAAGCTGCAGCACATGATCGAATCGATTCGCGATACTACCGACCAAAAATTCACGATCGTCGGATGGACAACAGAATTACCGGAGCTGCTGGGCACGCATCACATTCTCGTTAGCAAGGCCGGCGGTGCGACCGTGCAGGAGGCGATTGCTGCCGGCTGCCCGATGATCATTAACCAAATTGTGCCTGGTCAGGAGGAAGGAAATGCCGAACTCATCACCCAAACGAATTCGGGCGCTGTCGTGTTTATTAATGACAATGTGATCGAAATGCTGACACGAGCCTTTGCTGACGGCGGCAAACTGCTGGGTCAATGGTCAGCAAATATTTCCAAAATCAGCCGCCCCGCGGCATCCCTCGACATCGCGAAATTTGTGCTCGAGCTCTGATTGCGAAAACGATGGCGTTACAACTCCGTCATCCCGAGAGAAAGCCGAGGGATCGCGTCGCGTTAGCTTTAAACTTGCGCAGCGGGATTTCTCGACTCCGCTCGGAATGATAGATTGCCTGCAACATAAGTCCGCAGCACTTCCAGCTCGGGCGAAAGCACAACCAAATCCGCATCCTTGCCCGCTGCGATTTCTCCTTTGTCGGCCAGACCAGCCTCGCGCGCAGGATTGAGTGATGCCATTGCGATCACTTCCGGCAAAGGCACCTCGGCCTCACGCATCATCGTTCGCACCAGATCGATCATACGCGACGCGCTTCCGGCCAGCACCGGTTCGTCGCCCAGAAAACAGACGCCGTCTTTCACAACGCAGTTTCTCCCGCCGAGTTGGAACAGAGTGCCATCGGGCAGACCGGCGCCGGCCGTCGCATCGGTAACCAGACAAATTCCTGTCGCTCCTTTCGCGCAGTACAGCAGCTTCATCAGCGCGGCCGAAACATGATGTTCTTCTGCGATTAACTCACAGCTGATTTCCGATTCACTCAACGCCACCTCGAGCAAACCGGCGACGCGCTTCGTTCCGCGCCGCCGCGCCGCGGACATGCAGTTGAAAGTATGCGTCACACTCCGCATTCCATTTTCCAGAGCAGCACGCGCTTCTTCCTCCCAGGCGTTGGAATGACCGCCGCTGACGACGATGCCGGCATGGGAGAGACTCTTTATCGCGGTCATCGCTCCCTTTATTTCCGGCGCAATGGTCACCCGCTTGATGATGTCGCGATGTTCGAGCAGGCAGGCAATCAAGTCCGGGTCTGGTTCGCAAATGAACTCCGGGCTCTGCGCTCCGGCGCGATCGCGCGCGATGAACGGTCCTTCCACATGTGCGCCTGCAATTTCAGGAATTCGTGTGCGCAGTTTCCCAATCTGTGTCAGAGCGAGGAGAATGTCGGAAAACGATGCTGTTAGTGTTGTCAGCAACAGTGAAGTCGTCCCACCGCTGGCGTGGAAATCGCAAATGGCACGAAATGCCTCGGCCTTCGACTCCATGGCATCATGACCATTGCCGCCATGCACATGGAGATCGACAAAACCCGGAGCGAGAAAATTTCCGTGCAAATCAACCGTGTCATTCGCCCCGGCCACTGGTGCGCCAATCTCCACAATTTTTGCCGCGCGCACCGTGACCGCGAGATCCTCGCGAATCGTATCCGGAAAGATGACGCGCGCGTTGGTGAAAATCATCGTTGGTATGGTAGCTGAAAATCGCAGCGACGCTCTCTCCTCGTCATCCGAGCGAAAGCCAAGGATTCCGGTGCGCAAGCTGAAAGGTAACTTGACGGGATCCCTCGACTTCGCTCGGGATGACGAGCGTCTTGCCAAGTTGCCTTTCCCCTCGAGAACGCGCATCGTTTCGGATCATCCGATTTTGTCTCCATGGATTATGATGTCGCGATCGTCGGTGGCGCGTTTTCCGGCGCAGCCACCGCGCTGGTGCTGAAACGTCGCCGGCCGAACGCGCGCGTGCTCATCATCGAAAAAACGACCGAGTTCGATCGCAAAGTCGGCGAGTCCACCACCGAGGTGAGCAGTTGCTACATGACCCGCATTCTCGGCCTGACCCATCATCTTGGACATCATCATCTCCCAAAACAAGGATTGCGACTGTGGTGTTCGCGTGATCCCAATCAATCTTTTGACGATTGCGTGGAGCTCGGCGCGCGTTACGGAGCGCGGCTCGCCGGTTTTCAAGTCGATCGTGCCACCCTCGATTCCCATCTGCTCAAGCAAGCTGTCCAGGGGGGATGCGAATTATTGCGGCCCGCGAAAGTGATGTCGCTGGAATTGCGCGATGGCGGCGAACAAGTTGTCACGCTCGACCTTCAGCAGCAGCAAAGAACAATTTGCGCGCGTTGGCTCGTGGATGCGACGGGACGAGCCGCGATGATCGCGCGCAAGCTCGGGCATTTTCGACCCAATCTCGATCACCCGATCAACGCGGTCTGGGCGCGCTTTACCGGCGTAAAAGAATGGGACAGCTACGAATGGCGCGAAAAATTTCCCGGGATGGCGAATGCGTGTCGCACCAGCCGGGAATGGGCGACCAATCATTTAATGGGATATGGCTGGTGGTGCTGGATCATTCCACTGCGGGGTGGTGATGTCAGTGCCGGCGTTGTTTATGACAGCCGGATTTTCGATCTGCCGGCCGGCCCTCATCTGGCCGAGCGCCTGCACAATCATCTTGTCTCACACCCAGTCGGCCGCGCGATCTTTGATCAGGCGCAAGTGATCGAAGGCGATGTGCACGCGTTTTCAGCGCTGCCGTATTGGAGCGAAAAAGTTTGCGGCGACGGTTGGGCGGCGGTGGGCGACGCCGCCGGGTTCATCGATCCACTTTACAGTCCGGGGCTCGATTTCTGTTCCTTCACCAGCTATTTGGTCGCTGATCTACTGGCGCGAAGTCTAGCGGGAGAAAATGTGACCGAGCTCATCGATTACTACAACACACAATACCCCACAACTTATCGCAGGTGGTTTGAGTCACTTTATCAGGACAAATACTTTTATATGGGCGAGGCAGATTTGATGGCGGCAGCGCTCTTGCTCGACGTTGCCAGCTATTATTCCGGATTGGTTCGCGCCGTGTATCGCGATCCGGAGTGTGCCTTTGCGCGGCTTCCATTTGAAGGCATGCCGGGCCGGATTGCAGCCCGCGTCATGAAATTTTATGGCCGCCGTCTCGTGACCCTGGCGAAAAATCGCGCCGCCGCCGGACGCCTCGGCATCGTGAATTCCGGCTGGCGCGAGCTTTACGACGGTTTTGTTCCCGATTTCCGTTTGCGCAAGCAATTTTCCCTGGGGCTGAGACGATGGCTGAGCGCCGAATTGAAAAACCTGACGCTCTCGCCACGCCGCGCCGCCGCCACTCCGGCCGCCGCGAGTGCGCACCCCTCGGAAGCTTAAAACATCAGCTGTCATCCCGAGCGTTAACCCGGTGCGGCTCGGACCGAGGGATCCCGGGGCAAGACCTTAAAGGTAACTTCACCGGGATCCCTCGACTTCGCTCAACATGACGGCGAAGATGCGCGGCGATGCTGGCCTATTTCGTCGATAATTTTGATCCCTTCATCTTCCGCCTTTGGGACAATGTCGGGCCGCGTTGGTACGGATTCGCCTATGTGCTCGCATTTATTTCGGCCTATTTCGTGGTGCGCTGGCTCTCGAAACGCGGGTACTGCGATCTGCCGCCCGAGCGGGTGAGTGATTTCATCACTTGGACCGCGCTCTTCGGCGTGTTGATCGGCGGTCGAATTGGTTACGTCCTGTTCTACAGACCGGAAATGCTGCACGAACCGCTTTCCATCCTACGGGTGTGGGAGGGCGGCATGGCAAGTCACGGCGGCATGATTGGAATTCTCGCACTCAGCTTTTACTACGCGTCCCGTCACAAGTTGCCGTGGACCAATTTGGGCGACGCGCTGGTCGTGGCCGCACCGATTGGATTGTTCTTTGGCCGCTGCGCGAATTTCATCAACGGGGAACTGTATGGACGGCTGACGCGCGTTTCCTGGGCAATGCAGTTCCCGAAAGAACTTCTCGAAAATTCGTTGGAACGGGAGCGCGCCATTGCGGCCGCACAGAAAATTGATCCGGGCCTGATTGATCCCGACACTATTATTCAGGCAGCGCGACATAACCCACAGGTAAACGGAGTTCTTCAGGCGATCCTGACACCGCGCCATCCCTCACAACTCTACGAAGCTTTTTTCGAAGGGATTGTTCTTTTCCTCATCCTTTGGTTCGTTCGCACCCGCATGCGGCAACCGAACGGTGTTCTCACCGGATTATTTTTCATCTTTTATGCGATTTTCCGGATCGTTTGCGAAAATTTTCGCGAACCGGACGCGCCGCTGGTCGGTGCCTTCACCCGCGGACAATTCTTTTCCTTTTTCCTGCTTGCGATCGGAGTGACATTTGTCGTCGTCGCGAAAATGCGGCCGAAATACGCGCGAAGGCTCGCTCCATAGCAAGTCATCCCGACTGGAAGTCGCGGGACCCCGCCGCGAGAGCTTTAAGGTAACTTCATCGGGATCCCTCGATTTCGCTTGGGATGACCACAGTGGGGCTTTCACTTTTTTCGAAACGCGTTATTAATTGTTTCGACTTGCCCGTGATTCTGTTCTCGAAATTCCTTGCGAGCGGCGGGCTCCTTTTCGCTTTCGAACACGCCACCATTGCCGGCAAAATCGTTCTTCTCACGCTGGCGATCGGCTCGATCTTCAGCTGGTCGGTCATGGTGACAAAAATGCGCGTGATCCGGTTTGCGCGGAAACAAACCATCCGTTTTCTCGAAGCGTTTCGTCAGGATCGGCAGCCCTTGCGTTTGTACGAACGGAACGCCCGCTTTACCGGCGCGCCGATTTTCAATGTTTACCGCGCCGGTTGCGAGGAACTCGCGTTCCATTTACTGGGCTCAGCCGAAGTGGACGAGACCTTTCGGGCGCGTCTCGGCAGTGCGGACAAAATTTCGCCGGCGCAAATGAATGCAGTGCGCGCCGCGATGGAGCGCGCGGTCGGCGAAACCGCGCTCGAGCTCGAGTCGCAAATGATCTTGCTGGCGACGGCAGTGAGCGGAGCGCCGTTTCTCGGATTGCTCGGAACAGTCTGGGGCGTGATGGACACGTTTACGGACGTGGCAGTAGCAGGATCGCCCAACCTGACCACGATGGCGCCGGGCGTTTCGGGTGCGCTCATCACTACGGTCACGGCGCTCTGTGTCGCGATTCCAGCGATGTTCGGTTACAATTTTTTGGTGACGAGCATTCGCGGAATGATCGTGCAGATGGATAATTTCGCCGCCGAACTTGCCTCCGAGTTCGAACACAAATACGTCGAGCACAATGCGCGGGCGAGCGCATTTTCCTCATTAGGTCATGCTGAGCGCTAGTCCAGGGATCCCGATGAAGTTACCTTTAAGGTTTGCAGCGGAATCCTTCGACGTCGCTCAGGATGACGAAGTAAAGGGATGAAGCGCTACTCCAATCGCAGCAATTTTTCGACCCTGAGCGAGATCAACGTGACGCCGTTACTCGACCTCGCCTTCGTGCTGCTGATTATTTTCATGATTACGACGCCGCTCCTCGAAAACAGCATGAACCTCGTCATTCCTTCCAGCAGCGCGGCCAATCCGCCGGTGAGTAAGACGCAGGTCCAGACGATTGCCATCGATCGCGCCGAGACCATCAGGTTCAACAATGAAATTGTGGACCCTGAGTCGTTAACCGCACGATTGCTGGAGCTGAAACGCACGAATCCAGATGTCGCCATCATCATCCGCCCGGATCGCCAACTGCCGGTGCAGAAACTGGTAATGCTGATGGATTCGTTGCAGCGCGCCCAGATCACGAAGGTCGGTATCGCGACCAAAGCTGAAGCGAAGTAAACATGCGCCGTAACGCACGTTTCTGGGGGAACGTCGCCCTGATCACGCTCGTTCACGTTGCGGCCTTCATAGCCGTCTTGCGCTGGGCTGGCGCGTCGAAAATTGAGAGCGCCGAAGAGATTACATGGTTGAGTAACGACAACGATACAAGCGCATCGGTTGATCCGCCGAAACCCGAAGAAACACCCACGCCGGCAGAGCAAAAGGCTACTGCGCCGGAAGAAGACCAATCAGACCTGGCTCCTGCGAAAAGCGAAATCGAACTCCCGACTCCGACTCCACATCCAACGCCATCGCCTAGCGCAAGTCCAAAACCGTCGCCAAAAGCTTCGCCGAAACCAAGTCCGAAGAACAAGTCATCACTGAAGCCGAGCGCCACGCCGGAAAAAAAGAAATCAAACCCCGAGGCAACACCGAAAAAAGAAAAGGAGAATGCGAAAAAGTCAGCGGCAAAAACAGGGGACCGCAAAAAATCCGAACAGAAACCCGCAGCGACAAATGCAAAAAGTGGAAAGGCAGTTGGCGGCGGGGCGCAAGCGAACACCAGTTCAAACTCGGCGAACGCCGGCTGGTACGGCGATATGTTGCATGACCGTTTCTATCGCGACTGGGTGCAGCCGACAACGGTCGTTGCCAGCGGCGCGAAACTTTCCGCTCTGGCTAAGATTCGAATCGAGAAAGACGGCCGCATCTCAGATTTCAGAATTGTGCGCTCTTCCGGCAATGTTGTGATCGATGAATCGGTCGAGGCGGTTGGAAAAAAAGTCACGCGCGTGGACGCGCTTCCGGCTGGCGTCGGAAATAGCGAACATTACGATGTGAATATTAATTTCGCGCTGAACTCGAAATAAGTGTTACTGTAGGGCGCTCTGCAAACGCCAGCGGCGACAAACGCGACTAAAGCAAGGCAATGGCGCGGCCTTCGCGGTGCGCTACCTGGTCCATGGTACATTGTCGTGGCGCTTTGTCCTTGCGCCATCTAACGATTTTTGTGCCGTGACGAAAACGGTCGCCGGTGAAATGATCGTACGTTACTTCGACCACAATTTTCGGATCGACGGGTTCCCATTGGCCACTCCGCTCCGTGCTCCACCGGCTCGGACCGCCAGGTGCGTTCCCGGTAAAACCCGGCGGCTTGCGCAATGCCTCAAATTTCTTCGTCAAAGCGCGTTTGTCTTCGCTCTTGAAAGCAGAGGTAAATCCGACGTGATGCAGCAATCCGGCATCATCGTAAAGCCCGAGTAGCAGGGATCCGATCAACTTCGATCCGCTGGCGTAACGAAATCCTCCGACGACACAATCGGCGGTACGGATGTTTTTTACTTTGACCATTTCGGTCCGCTCACCGGAGGCGTAAGCGGCAGCGCGGCGCTTGGCGATAATGCCATCGAGGTTGCCGCCAACTTTCTCGAACCACTTTTTTGCCTGAGCTACCGCCGTGGTCGCGGGTGCAACTTTGATAGCGTGAGATGATTTTAAGTTTTTACCGGCAAACTTTTCCAGGGCAACCCGACGGTCCTGCAGCGCAACTTCGAGCAGTGATTTGCCGGCATCGGTCTCCAGTAAATCAAAAACGATGAACGTGGCTGGATGTGCTGCCGCCAGTTTTTGCACCCGACTGGCAGCGGGATGAAGGCGCAGTTGCAGTTCGTCGAAGGAGAAGTGGCCGCCCACGTCAATAACGAGCTCCCCGTCGAGAACGAATGTTTTTGCGGGCAACTCTGATAATGCGGCGGCCACATCTGGAAAATAACGCGCCAGCGGCTGTCCGGCTTTGGATTGCAGATAAATCTCCTTTTCGCGGCGAAAAGCAATGCAACGGAAGCCATCGAATTTCGGCTCGTACT
>JBKPQI010000033.1:0-25618 GCA_046733975.1 Verrucomicrobiota bacterium | reverse complement strand
CAAATCAATCGAAGAGAAGGTTAAGGACATTATCGTCGAACAACTGGGCGTTAACCCTGAACAGGTCACGCCGCAGGCTTCGTTCATCGAAGATTTGGGGGCGGACTCACTCGATATCGTGGAGCTGGTGATGGCTTTCGAGGAGGAATTTTCGGTGGAAGTGCCAGATGAAGACGCCGAAAAGTTGCAAACGGTCGGCGACGTTATCAAATACATCCAGGAAAGGGCGAAGCCAAAGGAAGGCGGTCAGTAACAAGCTCGAGGCGGTCGCAAGGACGAGCTTCAACGCCAGTCCGGCTCGGACCTCGCCCTGCACGCGCGGAAGCGCGTCCGTTCCGCATTGTGCATCGGCCTCCAGCCAGTGCTAAATAGCGGTCACACCGAAGTCGGAGTCGGCACAGCCATTCCTTGACGAGCGCGGATGCAATCCCAGTGTAGAGAGTGCAATATCTAAGCGAACCGCTGTTTCACATCGGCCGCGATTACGTTACCGCTGCCGGTCTGATTGCGTTCGCGGTTTTCTTCACAGCCGGATTATCGCTGGCAAAGCTATTCCAAAGCGAACCATTCCGCCGCTTTCTCACGCGACTCAAACTCGGCAAGAATTTCGCTTCGATTATCCCGACGATCTTCAGCGTTGCCACGCTGATCTTTTTCACCGTCACGGCCATCAACGCCGCCGGTATTCCGCTGGCTTGGAATCGACCATTGCCCGGTATTACCCTTACGCTCGTCCAGATTTTCCTCCTCGTCGCTCTTCTGCTCGCAGTTTTTTGGATATCGGCGCGAACAAAAACGTTTCTCTTCAATCGTTTACTTGTAAACAGCGGGCTGGATCGGTCCCTGCAATACGCGATTTCGCAGATCGTCAGCAATATCGTCCTGGTTGCCGGTGTTTTCATCGTCCTCGACAACGCCGGAATTCACCTTGCCACCCTCGCTGTTTTCGCCGGCGCGGTCGGTGTCGGCATCGGCTTTGGCCTGCAAAATATCGCGAGCAATTTCATCAGCGGCCTTGTCATTCTGACCGAGCGACCGATCACCATCGGCGATCGGGTAGAAGTCGCGGGTGTCACCGGTCAGGTGCAGCAAATTCGCGCTCGCAGCACCGTCATTCTCACCAACGACAATATCACCATGATCGTGCCCAACACGAAGTTCATCGATTCGCCGGTCACGAACTGGACTTACGGCGACCCGAGAGTTCGTTTTCGGATTCCCGTCGGTGTCGCCTACGGCAGCGATCTGGATAGAGCGCGTGACGTTCTGCTCGAAGTCGCGCGGGCGGATTCCCATGTTCTGCACGAGCCGGAGCCAACGGTATTCCTGGAAACCTTCGGGGAAAGTTCGATTAATCTCGAGCTGGTGGTCTGGAGCCGCGAAATGAGTTACCGGCCTCGTCGGTTCCGCAGCGACCTGAATTTCGCGATCGCCCGTAAGTTGCGCGAGGCGGGCATCGAGATTCCAAATCCGCAGCGCGATATCAATTTCCGCCAGGGATTTGTCCGGGTCGAGCTGACGGAGTCGCAAAAAAAGGCGGAGCGCGCGGTGGCGGACGGTGCATAAGAGGTGACAACATACTCTTTCAAAGACGGAAGCGCCGCTATCGTCTCCCGAGGCGAACTGCAGCAATGCGAAGAATGGCGCAACGCGTTCCGCGATTGCTGCAAGGATCATCGCTTCTATGAAATCATCGAAGACACCCTGGCCAATGATTTCGAATACCAATATCTCGTTCTCCGAGACCTCGGGGGTGAAGTGCGTGGCATTCAGCCTTTCTTTTTTGTCCAGCAAAATCTGGTCGAAGGAATTCCCGGCGGGATTCGACGGATGGTCGATGCCATTCGCAAAAAGTTCCCGAGGTTTCTAACCATGCGTGTACTAATGGTTGGTTGCGCCGCAGGGGAAGGACATCTCGGCGCGCTCGCTACCAGGGATTCAACCTGGATCGCTCAAGCCCTGCATACCTGCCTGCCTCAGATCGCCCGCGCGGCCAGGGCGTCACTGATCGTGTTGAAAGATTTCTCTTCCAAATATCGCACTGCGCTCGCGGGATTTTCCAGCAACGGGTTCACCCGCGTGCCCAGCATGCCGATGACTCGACTGGCGCTAAACTTTCGTGATTTCGACGATTATCTCGCGCACTTGAGTTATGGGACACGCAAAAGCTTGCGCAGAAAATTCCGCAAAACCGAACGCGCTGCCAAGATCGATCTCGAAATCGTTAGCGATATCACGCCGTATCTGGACGACGTTTATCCGCTTTATCTCGCCGTGCACGACCGGTCACCGATGAAATTCGAAAAACTGACCAAGGAGTACCTGGCAAAGCTGGGCCAGCTCATGCCCGAGCGCGTCCGCTTTTTCATCTGGCGACTCGATGAGCGTATCATCGCCTTCAGCATTTGCATGGTGCACGACGGCACCATCTACGACGAATATCTGGGTCTGGATTATTCCGTCGCACTTGATCTGCATCTTTATTTTTACACGTTGCGCGACATTCTGCGCTGGGCCATCGAACACCGAATGACCTTTTATTGCAGCAGTCCGCTTAACTATGATCCGAAGCTGCATCTTGGCTGCAATCTGGCGCCGCTCGATCTCTACGTCAGGCATACTCAGCCGCTGTTGAACCCGATCTTCAGCCGCGTCGTCAAATTACTCGAGCCGACGCGCCACGATCCGGTGCTACCGAAGTTTTCTAACGCCGCTGAACTTTACGGATGACGACTCAGCTCGCGCTCCCGTCATCCATTTTCAGCGTTCCCGGATCGAGAGTTACTCTGTCGCGCGGCTGTGCGGTCATCTTTCAGCATGCTTCCGACGTGCCAATGCAACTTTGGGAACGCGGTTTTTCTGACAGCTGGAAAGATTTTCAATACTACGACCTGATCGAGCGAACGATGAATTGCGGTTTTGAATACCGCTATCTGGTTGCGTTCGATGAAAATCAGCGTCCGCTTGTCCTACAACCGTTTCTTCTCGCCAATCAGGACCTGGTTATTTCTGCGGGCACGAGAGTTGCGCGGCTCGTCGCGAAGTTGCGCATACAATGGCCACGCCTCTTAAAAAAACGCGTCGTGTTGGCAGGTTGTCTCGTCGGCGATGGCAAATTGGGCACTATTGAATCCGATGACAGCGTGGCGCCGTTCGTCGCCGAAGCCTTGGAAAAATATGCCACTGGCCTCGGGATTACACTCGTGGGTTTCAAGGACTTTCCTGCGAGCACGCGTTCCGCTCTTTCCGCTCTCACACAAACCGGTTACGTGCGCGTCGCTGGATTTCCGTCCTTAATCCTCGAGCTCAATTTCGCGTCGTTCGAGGAATACGTAGCGAAGCAATTGAGTCGGGCGACGAGGAAGAATCTACGCAGAAAATTGCGATCGGCTGACGCCGCCTCACCGGCCATTACTTTTGAAGTCTGGACTGACGCGGAGCAGATCATCGACGAGATTTATCCCCTCTATCTGGCGGTGGCGCATACGAGTACGGTTCAATTCGAAATTTTCACGCGCGAATACTTCCTCGAAGCCGGCCGACGCGCCCCGGAAAGATTCCGCTATTTCATTTGGCGCCAGGATTCGCGAGCGGTGGCGTTCAGTTTTTGCACGGTGTGGGAAGGAACGCTCTATGACAATGATATCGGGCTGGACTACTCGGTCGCATATGAACTGAATCTGTATTACGTCACCTTTCGCGACCTGATAAATTGGGCGCTGGCTAACGGGCTGCGTCGTTATGCCACTGCGCCGTTTAGCTATGATCCGAAGTTGCGTCTACGACTCGAAGCGCAGCCGGTAGATGTTTATGTAAAGCACACTTCGCCGTGGCTAAATCCGTTTATCAAACTATTCGCGCGCATTTTGGAGCCGGCCCGGAACGACCCAATACTACGGCGGCATCTGCATCTTCTCCGATGACTCAAAAAGCGAAGGAAATTTTGCTTAATCCCTGGTTTCAGCTCTGCCTCACTGTGCTGCTGGTCACCGCGTCGGAACTCTTTTTGAAGCGGGGCGCGGTCGAAGCGCCACGTCTGCCCGCCGAGCTAAACTGGACTGGCGTTTCCGGCCTGGCCTCCATCAACGTCTGGTATGGCATCTTGTTGGTCATCGCAAGTTTCATCAGCTGGCTTTACGTCCTGCGTTTCATTCCACTCACCATCGCCTATCCGCTTTCTAATTTTGTCCACGTCCTGATCCCTTTGAGCTCATGGTTTTTTCTTAATGAACTGATTTCGGCCCAGCGTTGGTGCGGAATCGGGCTTGTTGTGATCGGCGTTCTTATCGTGGCCAAGCCTGTCGCACGAATGGAGGAAAAACTGTGACGCCGATTTCTGCTCTGCTCATTTTCGTTGCTCTGATTCTTTACATTCTTGGCCAGCTTTTCCTCAAGCATGCAATGGAAAGCGATCTAGGCAGCGCCCGCTTCGCAAAATTTTTCGGAGCTGGTCTGACGGCGATGACCTTTTCATTCTTTATCACCCTTGGATTGCTGCAGCGTTTCGATCTCAGCTACCTCTATCCGTTTCAAGGATTCAGTGTCGTCATCATTAGTGTGCTTGCGGCAGTAATCCTGCGCGAACGATTGACACCACGCCTTTTCCTCGGCGCGGCTTTGATCAGTGCAGGGGTGGTGTTGGTTTCGTTGAGTTAATGCGTGGGCGAAACTGGCGGGCGGTAAAACTCATCGATTGTCATCCCGAGCGCAGTCGAGAGATCCCGCGTCGAAAGCTTAAAGGTAACTTCGTCGGGATCCCTCAACTTCGCTCGGGATGACGAAGCATGGTGCCGCTATCGTTGCGACGTTAATGCCGGCCAAAGCGCCTCGAACGCTCGCTGATTAATCGCGCGAACCGTTTCCGCCGGTGGAACGTTCAATTTTGGATGATCCATTGTCGACGCGAATCGTTGCTTCCTTCGCTCATAAGTCGGCGAAGAATAAGCGCCACAGATGTCTCCACCCAGAATGTGCGCGTGGTGCCTCAGCATCTCCAATCCCCAGCGCACGTCATCGAGATCAAATCTGCCGCTTTCCCAATTGGTGCAGGAATAGTCCGGTGCGAGGCAATCGAGATCGACGGTAACGTAAATGTTGGAACCCATCAGTTCGCTCGCGAACTTCTCAAAGTGTTCACGCCAGTTTGATCGCAAAATCGCACCGCGCCTTTTTTGGGCAGTGGTCGATCGCTCGTCCGCCCACGGGTGGACCGCCAGTGTTCCAGCGCGTTCTGCTTTGCGATTTCCAAAAATTTGACGGGGCCACCAGCACTCAAAATTTCCACAACCCCAAATCGCCGCCCGTCGAACTTGCGGCAGTTCCAACGCGCGATTGACCCAGGCACCGCAACACCAGCGCGGCGGGCGAACGTCCCAGTCTGGATGATTATCAAACGAAACTAGCGTGATCGGTTCGTGTGTCTGCCGAAGCCAAAGCGCGGTCAGGTGATGAAAGTCACCCGAACCGTAGAGAATAAATCTGCCGAGACCAGGTTGAATCTCTTGATAAAATTGCTCGATAGCGCCGGGTGAAGTCGAGAAACGAAGGCGCGGACCCCATTTCGTTGCGTCGGTGGTCGGCAGATTGTGCGCGGCGTTGCGCCAGGCGCCGTCGAGATCAAGATGAATAGCGTAATGATTTAGGTCCATCACATCTTTAACAAACGTGTAGAGAGACTACGCTATTTCAATCCGGTTGCAGAGGACCCAACAGGCCGTGCCAAAGCCCGTGATGCACGCAAACACAATCAGCGCTACGATGCACAAGAGAAGGATGCCATCGAACAACAGCGTCAAACCCGAGGAAGACAGCTTGGTTTGCAAGGTCCGCAATAGCTTTGGTCACTTCGCGCGCCGATCCTCCGAAGTTTTGGGGACGGCTTGGGCGTTCATTCTTGCGCTCATAATTATCGCAGTATGGGGACTAACGGGACCGGTGTTCCACTTTTCCGACACCTGGCAATTAATAATCAACACCGGCACAACCATTGTGACGTTTCTGATGGTGTTCCTGATTCAGAACACACAGTTGGGTGATGCCAAGGCAATGCATCTGAAGCTGGATGAATTGATTCGTGCAGTTGAGGGCGCACGCAATCGTCTGGTCGATCTTGAAAAGTTGTCGGACGAGGAGCTGAAACAATTGGAAGAGCAGTTTACGCGCTTGCGCAAGAAGGCCGCACAGCGCGCACCCGAGGTGGAGGAGATCGCGGACGAGATCGAAGAGGAAATCGAGGAGAAAGTTGGGCGCCGAAAGCGAAAATCGGCGCCAAAGCAGGCTGCTTGATTCAGGGCTTTCTTGTAGTGGCCGCGATCATCGGCGGCAATATTCAATCGCCCAAACTGCCGCTGAGGAAAGCGGCCTCAACAAAAGCCCCAAGACCAGTCTGCGACTGGACTGGCTCTCAATTTCCCTGCTCCGGTTCTTTCGCTTCGCCGGTGCGAAGAAAAATCCTGCCGCTAGGGCAGAGACCGAAAATTTCGCAGTTTGCGCAATCGGGTCTGCGCGCAAAGCAGCGACGGCGGCCATGCCAGATCAACCAATGACTCCAAAGAGTCCAATCCTGTCGGGGCACGATTTTAATCAGATCCTGTTCGATCTTTTCGGCATCCTTATGTCTCGTTAGCTTGAAGCGCTGCGATAATCGGATGACGTGCGTGTCGACGACGATTCCCTCGTTCTTCGAAAACGCGTTGCCAAGCACGACATTCGCCGTCTTTCGTCCGACGCCCGGCAGAGCACATAATTCGTCCATGCTATCCGGCACTTTCCCCTCGTGTTTCAGGGCAATCGCCTGACAGGCGCCGAGAATACTTTTGGTTTTGCTTCGAAAAAAACCGGTGGAACGGATTTCGCTCTCGAATGTTGGCGGCTTCGCCTGCGCATATGCACGCGCGTCCCGATATTTCCTGAACAGCAAAGGCGTTACCATGTTCACACGCTTATCGGTGCACTGCGCGCTCAAGATGGTCGCGACCAAAAGCTGCAACGGATTTTTGAAATCGAGCTCGCAATGAGCGTCGGGGTAGACTTTGCGGAAGCGTTTCGCCAGAGCGAGGGCGCGTTCACGAGCAGTCATACTCACAGCAACATAGGCATTCCTGCCGGTGCGCCCAGCGCTTTTGGCCGGCTGAACTCAGCCACACGAGAAACAGGCTAAAAGTCTGTTTGGCGCACAGGCTGCAAGCCTATGTTCCGCTGTTCCGCCCCGAGGCGGAGCTTACTTTATCACCGCGTTTCCACCGGCTCTCGGACTGTCGGTCTTCCGCGAACACGTGAGACCAATATTCGGCCGCGGCGCCAGACGCGGCGTGCCCAGGCGAACTCGCTTGCCAGAATGGCGAAGCCCAGGGGGAGCACCAGGATCGCAGGACCAGGCAAAACGATCATGACCAATCCAATTAAGACGACGCTAATCCCAACGGCACCGATGAGAAATCGACGCAGCCTTGGTCGCGACTCGAGCCCGAACCGCACGATCCATTTTTGAAGCCAACGATTCACAATAAACCCTTTCGTGAATTGACACCACTGCAGACCGTATCGTTGCGTTATTTCGCAATGAAACTGGTCAGCTTTTGTTCAAGATGCGGCGGCACGTGTGCAGTGATCAATGCTTCCTCCCCTTCATATCGCAGCTCGAGAACATGGCCGACGCGGTGAAGTTCCGCGATCAGATTGGATTCGCTCAGGGGAATTCGGAACTGCGAACGTAAACGCCACGCCCCAAGAGCGGATTGCAAAGCTTCAACCAACCGATCGATACCTCGCCCGGTTTTCGCCGAAATGGCGACGCTCCCGGGGAAGCGCCGACAGTAAATGGAAGCGAGCTCCGGATTCTCCAGCAAATCGATTTTGTTGAACACGATCAGTGTTTGTTTTCCAAAGGCATCGAGTTCCTTGATGACCTTATCCACCGCGGCCATCTGCTCGTCCACGCGCGGGTGACTCAGGTCGACGACATGAACAAGCAGATCCGCCTCGCTAACTTCTTCGAGCGTGGCCTTGAACGATTCGATCAAAGTGTGGGGCAGCTTGCGCAAAAATCCTACCGTATCCGTCAACAGCACGCGTTGTTTATTCGGAAGCGTGAAACTACGGGTCGTCGGATCAAGTGTGGCGAACAGTTTATCCACGGCGAGGACGTCGGCGCCGGTCATCAGATTCAACAAAGTCGATTTCCCGGCGTTGGTGTAGCCGACAACGGCCGCGACTGGCCATTGATGGCGCTTTCGGCCCTGCCGCTGCACACTTCGGACCTTGCGTACGCCTTCCAGCTCGCGCTCAAGTCGCGCGATTCGCTCCTGCACCCGCCGACGATCCACTTCCAACTGTGTTTCGCCGGGGCCACGTGTTCCAATTCCGCCGGTCTGACGCGAAAGATGATGCCACATTCTGGTCAGACGCGGCAGCAGGTATTGCAATTGCGCCAGCTCGATTTGCAGCCGGCCTTCGCGACTTCGGGCGCGTTGCGCGAAAATATCCAGAATGAGCTGAGTGCGGTCGAGCACCTTACGCGAAAAAAGATTCTCGAGGTTGCGTCCCTGCGCGGGCGAAAGTTCATCGTTGAAAATGACCGAAGTTACCCGCTGGCTTTGGACTGAGTCTCGGATGGCTTCGGCTTTTCCTTTGCCAATATAAAATGGCGCCGTCGGCTTGGGCAGTTTTTGAGTGACGGTGTCGACCACTTCGGCGCCGGCTGAGCTCGCGAGTTCGCGTAATTCCTCCATCGAATCGCGCAAATCCCATTTCGAGATGCCATCCTGCTCGAGGCCAATCAACAATGCCCGCTCGGCCTTGTTCTTCGGTCGGGTCTCGATCATTCCTGAGCGCGACGAAGGATTTGCATGATCGCGCGGACTGCTTCCGGATGTGAAAACGGGGTCAAATTCAGCTGCGGAAAGGTAGTTTGATGGCGAAACCAGGTCAACTGCCGCTTGGCGTAGCGACGCGTCGCGTGTTGGATCTTTGCGATGCAGTCCGGGCGTGAAATCTGGCCGGCAATCAGCGCCCGGATTTCCTTTAATCCAAGAGCGTTACCTGCGGTTGGACCAACATTTTCCAGCGCGCGCACCTCCTCTTCGACTCCATCGGCAAACATGGCATTCACTCGTTCATTGATTCGTTGGTAGAGATCGTCGCGGTCGCGCAGGAGTAGGACACCTCGGAACTCGTTGGCCCGAGCGACAGTTGAGGAATCTCGACGCGTTACCTTAAAGCTTCCACAGCGGGATCCCTCGGCTTCGCTCGGGATGACGAGCTGTGCGGACGCGATCTCAATCGCACGCATGACCCGGCGCGGATTTTTCAAATCGGTGCGCGCTGCGACCCGCGGATCCAAGTCCGTTAGCCGCCAAGTCAGTTCCTCACGAGAAAGCGCATTCAATTCGGCGCGTAGTTTCGGATCCGGCGGTGGAACTTGATCAAACCCATCTGTGACGGCTTTGAGATAAAGCCCGCTCCCGCCGACCACGACCGCCCTCTTCTTTCGGGAATGAATATCGGCAAGAGCTGCACCTGCCAATTCGCGAAACTTTACCGCGGACATCGATTCGGCCAACGAGATTTGACCAAGAAGGTGATGCCGGATGCGCGCTTGCGCTTTCAAATCGGGCTTTGCCGTCAGAATATCGAGACCGCCGTAGATTTGAAAGGCATCGGCATTGACGATCTCGCCGCCGAGTTGCTCTGCCACCTTTAGGGCGAGCAAGGTTTTGCCGACTGCGGTGGGACCGACGATGAAGAACGTGTTTTTCATTCTAGCGTATGGTGTCACCGAAATAGCTTGGAGGGCGCCGCGCTATGCCAGTCCGGCGCGGACCGTCGAAAGTTCGGGATACGACAGCGCGTGTTCCTCCAGGAGTTATCCAACAAAACAAAATCGGGAGGCGCGCTTGGGGCCGCGTCTCCCGATTGAATCCTAATCCGACAATTAAGTCCGGGAATGGTCCGTCGATTTCGCGCCGCTCACCACCAGCTTGCGGCCGAGAAACTCCTTATCATGCAGCTCGGTCACAGCCCGTTTCGCTTCTTCCACGGTCTGCATTTGCACGAAGGCAAAGCCCTTCGAGCGCTGATTGTGTTTGTAACTCACAACCTCGGCGTTTTGGACGTGTCCGACGCCGTTGAACAGGTCGAATAAGTCGCTTTCGGTGGCATCGAAAGACAGATTTCCGACATAGAGCCGCGGCGAGGTGACCTCGATTGGCTCGGGCTTACGCGGGGTGCGCACTTGCAAACGCGAGTGCGAGCCATTGTGTTGTTCGCTCTTTTCTGGAGGTGCAAAAAAACCCGCGATTCTTGACCAGAACCCCTTCTTCTGTGGCGCAGCTTTGGCGTCGGACCGACGCCCCTGGCCATCGCCGCCTCGGCGGCGGGAACGTCCGCGCCCTCGGCGCGACCGTCCGGATGTATACGATTTCATGTTTATGTTTAATGAATTTCTGATGATTATTTGGGCGAAGCGCATCAGAGGATGCACGGCCAGCAGCGCGCGAACTTCGCGAACGAGCCCTCGCAGCCGGAAACTCCGCCTCGTATTGCCGGTCCAACCTCGATCTAAATCGCGCGACATTCAGCCAACGAAACAGGGGACGTGCGAGCGTTCGCATCATAAGTTCCAAAATCTGAGTCGTCGGATGCGGGAAGATCAAAGCCTTGCCGGCACCGTTAACGCCTCCATTATCAACTGGCTGGCGTCGATTGCAAGTGCCGCTTACTTGTTACGTGGGCCCAGCAGTTTATCCCTGATCGAGTAGTAGCGGGACTTCAAATACTGCTTCGGCCGCTCCTGCCGGAGCGGACGCGCCCAATGGCGCAAGAGACTTCGGCGCAAAATCCGAGGCACATAGCCGAAGTGCGGCATCAGCGCGCGACAATGCCATTCCACCCAGCCAATTTCGTCCGCTGACAATTCATCTTGCCAACTGGCTGCGCGTTCCCCGCTCACTCCGGTAAATTCGCGCTCGGTCGCAGAATTTCCCGCCCAGAATCTGCCCGCCTTTGTGGGCGTCAGAACGACGTCGCGATCGAAGGAAATTTCTAGGAAATCGCAGACCTGTTGCATTGGCGGAGCCGGGTCAGCGACGAGATCCTCGTAACGGGTCACGATTCCCGCAATTTCCTTCTGCTCGGCCCGCAATGCGAGGTGGGCGGCCTGCAGCCAGTGCGAAACACAGTAATAAACTGAAAATTCCCTGGTTTTTCGGGTGTTTTCGAGGGCGATTTGTGCCGCCAGAATTGCTCGTGGATCGCGCATGGTGATCAAAAATTTGGTCTGCGGAAATCGCTGCAGAATCTGCGGAATAAAGCGCCGATTGGCCGGGGTTTTTTCGACCCAGCGCACGATCGAGCCGAGCGGAATACCGAGAACGGCCGCATAGCTCTCCATCATCAAGACCAGTAAGTCTTTGTCCGCGTTTTTTGGCTCAAAGGCCGCCGTCTCGAAGCTGCGGCGAAACTCCGCTGTCGGAAAATGTCCGTAGGCCGTCTTCTCCCACTCGGGCGGCCCGCCAAAGAGGACGCGGGATAAACCTTCCTTCGTCAAATAATCAACCTGCGCCCGGCGCCCGAATTTTTCGTATTTATTAAGAGCCGTCGGAAAATAGGCGGTTTCTTCGGGCAAAACCAGGAGCTGCGGATGTCCGTCGAGCAACGCGATGAGCAGTGTTGTTCCCGATTTGGCCTGGCCGGCGGCAAAGCAGGCGCGCTGTTCGAATGGGAGAGTCGAGGCTGCGGCAATCATTACGAGCAGCAACGTCCAACGCCCAGCACTCAACGTCCAACGTCCAATTCAGAATGACCATCGCGAATCCGCTAATGGTCGCGCTGCCAGAACTGTTGGCGCGTGTTTATCTGAGTTGGCGTTGGACGTTGAGCGTTGATTCTTAACGGCTGCCGCTCGCTCCCGACCTGCGGAACCATTCGACAAACTTCGGCAATCCATCTCGCAATTTTGTGGCCGGGTTGTAACCCAGGAGCCGCCGCGCTTTCGAAATATCGGCGCAGGTTAGCGGCACATCGCCAGGTTGTTCCGGCAACCGGTTAATTTTTGCTTTTTTCCCAACTACCGTTTCGATCGCTTCAATCAGCTCCTTTAGCGGGATGGTTTCGCTTTCGCCCAGATTAAAAATGTCCCACATCGCGCCGTCGTAATTCAGAGCCGCGACCACGCCCTGAATAATGTCGTCAATGTAGGTGTAGTCGCGCCGCGTCGTGCCATCGCCGAATTGATCGATCGGCCGCCCCTCGAGGATCTTGCGGGTGAACTGATGCATGGCCAGGTCCGGGCGTTGTCGCGCGCCATAGACAGTGAAAAAACGCAGCGCCACGATGCGCATTTGATAGAGGTGCGAGAACGTCGAGCAGAGAAATTCGCCGGCGATTTTGGTCGCGGCATAGGGGCTGATCGTCTGCGTGAGATGAAAATCCTCGGAAAACGGGACCATCTTGCACATTCCGTAAACCGACGAACTGGATGCAAAAATGAAACGTTCGATTCCCGCGGTGTGCGCCGCATTGAGCAAGTGCAGTGTCCCGTTTACGTTGGCGTCGTAATAAAGCTGCGGCTGAGCAATCGATGGGCGCACTCCGGCGCGCGCAGCCAAATGCGCGACGGTATCGAACTTCTCACGATGAAATAGACCGCGCACGGCATCGTTATCGCGGAGATCTATCGGGAAAATCGGCACATCATTTTTCACCGCGGCGATATTGCCGTGTTTGATTCGGGGATCGTAGAAATCGTTGAAGTCGTCAAGAATCGCGACGGTGTGCCCGAGTGCGAGTATTTTCTCGACCAGATGCGAGCCGATGAAGCCCGCGCCGCCGGTTACGAGAATTCGCATGTGCTGAGCTTAGTTTTACGAATTGCGATTGCCAATTTCCGATTCCTCGCCTCGTCCCCCCTTTCGTCGTCCTGAGCGCAGTCGAGGACTGCCGATGAAGTCGCGTTGTAGCTTGTTGCCGGTTGTAGCTGCCGCCGCCACCCGCGGCAGAGCCAAACGATTCTGCCGCTGAGACAGCCGCAGCTACGACAATGCCTTTGCCGAATTGCGATGAAAGCTTCGGTGACGAATAACTGTCGACAACGGTGCCGGCATTCGGCATCCGACATTGATTCGTCATTCGTCATGCTGCATTCGTCATTGCCTCACTGTTAACATGAAGCGTGTGCTGCTCTGTCTGATGTTCTTTGCGCTCGGCATGATTGCCATGATCTCTTGGCGTTTATGGCCTGAGCTTACCCGTCCCACGCACCTCGACCCCGGAATTCAGATTCCTTCGGCATTCCAACTCGCGTCCATTCCGGTGGCGACGCGTTTTGATTTTCCACTCGGCAGTGAACATGGCGCGCTCACCTATGACGCGCAGCATTTCACCGACAATCATCATCTCGGCGATGATCTTAACGGCATCGGCGGAGAAAACTCCGATCTTGGCGACCCGATATACGCCGTAGCGGATGGTCGTGTTTTACTGGCGCGCGATGGTGGACCGGGCTGGGGTAACGTTATTATCATTCTGCACGCGATCGAGGAGAACGACATTCGCCGTTACGTCCAATCCTATTACGGCCATTGCCAGGAAATATTGGTGCACGCCGGGGAAGATGTACACCGTGGACAAAAAATCGCGACCGTCGGCACGGCGGGCGGCCAATATTTTGCGCATCTGCATTTTGAAATGCGTGAGTTCATCACCCCGTTTGTCGGACCAGGTTACCGCGAAAACACTGACGGCTGGCTGAATCCAACAGATTTCGTCAGCAAGCATCGCGGCGCCCCAGAGGACGATGTCGGCCGCACGAAACCCTAGCTATGGCCCCGTCGATCATCCCCGCGTAAGTCGAGGCACAGTTGTTGTAGCTGCCGCTGTTCTAGCGGCAGAATCCTTTCTCGGCTCTGCCGCCGGTGTGCCCGGGGGCAGCTGTAACGCTAGTTGATCGTGATACCTCGACTTCCCTCCAATGACGGGCTATGGAGCCTCTGTTCCCGGCAACGCCCAAGTCTCGATCGTGCCATCAAGACTTCCTGAGGCCACCCTCTTTCCCTGAGGCGAAAACGCGACTAGCCCGCCAGCAACTCTTCATCGGGTGAGAAGGCAATTGGTTGGACGCCGTCCTTATCTTGCGACGAAGCGCGGATCGTCATGAGGCGCATCCCTAAGATTTTAGAAATGTTTACCAAACGGGGATTGACGTTTACAAAGCAACGCTGGACGTTCAGATGTAGCTGCCGCCGTCGCTGGCGCCAGATATTTCAGCGATCGAAGATTCTGCCGCCGACGACGGCGCCAGCTACAACGCCCAATTCAGACAGATGGGTTCGCAACGAGCACATACGCCCAATTCAAAGCCAATAAGGCGATGGCAGAGCCGCGAATAAGTTTCCGCTCAGTTGCCGTTATTTGCGCGAGGCGCAGACGCGGCGAATGCGTCAGGATCACGGCAAGAGCATAGACGTTGAATAGCGTCAGCCCGCAGTAACAAAGGAACGCGAGTGGGTTCCATTCAAATGCCGCGAGGAAATGAGCGTGAAAAAAAGCAATGGCCGATCGCGTGGCGCCGCAGGTGAGACAAGGGTGACCGGTGATCTCGTGAAAGAGACAGAATGGCCAGGGCGGTCCTAAAGCCAGCCACGTTGCCGCCAGCGCCACTCCGCTTGCAGAGATAGCCAGCCATACAAGCTCGTGATCGGTCTCCCCCGGGGCGAGCGGCCGGCGAACAATTTGCATAGGTGTCGTTAGTTAATGGTGCGGCATTCCCAATGCGCCCACTCCGATCATGGTGGCGAGAGCAATGGCGCCGCCACAACACACAATCACCGGCAGCACAACCGCCAGCACGGCGCGGCCAGTATCGGTTTCGTGAGCGCGCGCCAAACCGATGCAATTACAGACCAGCGCCCAAACGGCTGCGATTAATCCGCCACAGATCGGAATCATCTGGAGAGGACCCGTTGAGCCTTGAGTAAAAGCAAGAACACGAAACGTCGTCTCGAACGTCTGGTTCGCCCCGCCTACAATCATCAAGCAAAGATGAATGACGCCGGACAAAATGAACAAGCCGATGATAACCGCGATCGGGAAGAAGATCACGAAGGCGACTCCCCCTGCTCCCATTCCTGCCATGGCGCCAAAGGCATGTCGTTGGTTCGCGAAAAGGCCCAGCGACTGCAAGATGAATGAGAACAGAAATTGTACAATTGCTCCCGCGGTGGCGCCCACGACTGCATAGATAAGTGGCTCACCGAATCCCCCTTCGCGTCTCATAACTGTGAACGCTTCTGCCGGTCTGGTCAGAACCATTTGCAACGTCTCGATGAAGGCGGCGAAAAATCCTTTTTGCTGCCGGTCGTCCCAGGGCAAACCGGAACGCGCACCCGACGCCGCGACGGCGGGAAACGATGCCGGAGTCGCGGATTGCGGCGGCGGAGCAGCAGCGCCCGGGGCCGCAAAGTGTTGCGCCAATTCGGGAATTTGTGCGAGCGCCAGCCACGCTTCCATGCCCTCTCGCCAGCCAAGGTCGGTGCCGACAAAACGCCCGCTCCGCAGTCCAGCCCGAACGTCTTCTTCTGAAAACGTGCCGAGATTGGTGCCGCCACGATTGATGTGATAGGTAGCCATGTCGGGCGTTTTACGTCGTACCCGCGCCGGTAGCAAGCGCCGAAGTATGGCTTCGGCCAGGGTAAATTGTTAAAAATGCTAAATCGTTAAGACGGCTGCCGAATTTAACTTTGCAGTTTTAGCCTTTCTTCCCGTCATCAAGCGCGCGCCAGCAGTACCAGGCCAGGGCAGAGCGATAGGGCGCAAATCGCTTTCCGTGCTTCATCATCTGCTTCGGTGTCGGTAGCTTTCGTTTACCGAAAATCTTCGCGAACCCTTTGCGCACGCCGTAATCGTGGACCGGCCAAACGTCGGGCCGCCCGAGATCGAACAGCAACAACATTTCGACGGTCCAACGACCAATCCCGCGCACTTGAATTAATCGCTCGACAATTTCGTCGTCAGTCATTTTCGACATGGCGCGCATGGTTGGGACCGTGCCGTCGATCGTTTTCGCCGCCAGATCTTTGAGTGCTGCAACTTTGCTGCGCGACAAACCGGCCGCCCGCAACCTCTCGTCGGACGTTTCCAGCACCAGCTTCGGGTCAAGAAATTTGCCTTTGGGAAAAATCGCGCGCACCCGCTTCCAAATCGTGGCCGCCGCTTTCCCGCTCAATTGCTGATATGCGATCGATTCGGCCAGCGCGTCAAACGGACGCACCCTTGGGTTCGGCTCGATGTCATAGCGACGAGAACGCGAGATCAACAGTGCCAACCGTTGGTCGCCCACCGAAAGGTGACGATGCGCTTGCTCATGCTTCATGCGCACAAAGTAAATGACGAAGAGTTAAAGACGAAATTCCCTTTCCGTCATCCCGAGCGCAAGCCGAGGGATCCCGCTGCGTTATCTTTGAGATTTCGCAACGGAATCCCTCGACTTCGCTCGGGACGACAGTATGCGGTGTGCTTTTGCCGCCGTGACTGTCATCCATTTCGCGCCTTGCTCGACGCTGCATTTTCAATTTCGTGGTCAGCATGGCAACGACTCAACTCACCTACTTCGGGCACTCTGGTTTCAAGCTGCAAACTCCAGCCGGCAAAATTTTGCTAATCGATCCGTGGCTGAAAAATCCCACGTTCAAAAAAGGCGAAGACGAGCTGAAAAAATTGGATCGCGCCGAGGTCATTTGCATCACCCACGGGCATTTCGATCATGTCGGTGACGCCGTTGAAATCGCGGGCAAAACGAAAGCAAACCTTCTTTGCACCTTCGATCTGGCGATTGCATTACGAAATGCGCTTGGGTTTCCGGGAGAAGACTCCTCGCTCGTCGGTCATCTCGGCGGCGAAATTCAGGTGCTTGATGGCGAAGTCACCGCCCGTTTTGTTCCTGCGTGGCATGGCGCGGCCATCATGCCAAACGAAAAGTCGCCGCCCGTTTACGGCGGGACGCCGAGCGGCGTCGTCTTGTCCGTCCGCAACGGACCCGCGATTTATCACACTGGGGACACCGATTTATTTTCAGACATGGCCCTGGTTTCGCTCGAGCGGCCGATCGATTGGATGCTGGTGTGCATGGGCGGGCATTTCACCATGGGACCGGCACGGGCGGCGCGAGCCGTTGAACTGGTCAAGCCGAAGTTCGTCATTCCCATACATTTCGGAACGTTTCCTCTTCTGACTGGAACTCCGGAGATGCTAGCGGAAGAACTAAAAAAGGTTGGCTCAAAGGCGCAGCTGCGCCGAATGCGTCCGGGTGAAACGGTTTCGATGTCGACCTGACGCAATCGAACGTCGAGCCAGTTTCGATTTCTAATATATTATTGAAATTATAACCGGTCGGCCACATCCAGCCGGAACATAGGGCCATGCGCTGTGCGCCCAGCGGACATTTTGTCCGCGGTCGGGTATTAGCGGCACAAACCCCGCTGGGTGCACAGACTGAAAGGCTACGTTCCAGACCGCCGCCGGTAACTAACAAATGACGAGGCAAATCAGGGCATGTTTAACTTTGGCAACGGCAAAACGCTGATCGCGGTTATTCCGGATCGTTTATCGCACAGCGCGACTTCTTTCGTCGAATCGCTCAAGATCAATTCGATCACGGAAAAATCGCGTGGAGCTCGCCGGGTCGTCGTCAAGCAGCGAAATCTTTACGGCGAACGCGCAGCCGGCTTAATCAATTTTTATTTCCGGGCCGCTGGAATTCCAATTCGTTACGTCAACCAAGTGCGCGAATGGCGGCGATGGGAAACGCTGTGTTTCCAGATGCTCAACGGCGACGGCTTTCGGGCAAATGTTACCGACAGCCGGACGGTGACGCTCGACAAATTACCCGGCGAGAATCTCTGGCAACACATGAATCGCGGCACGCTCGCGCCGCGAATGTTAAAAGCGGCCGGCAATGAATATCGCCGCGCGCACCAGTTTCAAAGCAGGGAACTGGGTTCTGGCTGGTCGCACGGGGACGCCTCGATGACCAACGTAGTTTACGACGAGAAAACGAAGCGGGCGCGGCTGATCGATTTCGAGATCCGGCACGAAAAATCGTTACCAGCTCGTGCGCGGCACGCCGATGATCTGCTCGTTTTTCTGCTCGACCTGGTGGGAAGAGTCCCGACGCGGGAATGGTTGCGGTTCGCAATTTGTTTTCTGCGCGCTTACGGCGACCCTGCGGTTCTGCGGGAATTGAAGAAACGTTTGGTTGTTCCGAGCGGGCTGGCCTTGATCTGGTGGAATGTGCGAACGAATTTCACGCCCGGCGCAAAAGTGAACCGGCGTTTCAAGGCTTTGCGTCGGGCGATTGATAAATTATCCCAGTCCGGTCAAAGACTCGCCATGGAGAGCTCGGACCTTTATGGCCCGGTCGCGATCGATTCGGCGCGCCATAATCGGCGGCCTTCGATCACTTGCCATGCAACCAGCGCCGGCAGACCAACGAGTAGGTCGCGGAAGCGCGCTAAAAGCGAAATGGCAAACGCGGCCTCCCCCGGCATACCGAGAAGATTGCCAATCACCAGATAACCGCTTTCCTGCACCCCGAGCTGGCCGGGAACGGGAAAGGCGGCGGACTTTACTGTCATCGCCATGCTTTGCAGAATGACAGCGTTCAGGAATGTCGCGTGAAGCCCGAGCGCAGCTAACGCGATGTAGATTTCACCCGAGCTGGCAATGAGCGATACCATCGTGACAATACAACAAAGGAAAACACCGCGTCGCCGGCCATAAAAATTGCGCACCGTTTGATCGAGTGTTTCGCCGCTTTGCACGAGCGAGCTCCACTCCTTCGATTTCACCAATCGGGTGATAATCACGCTGACGAACCGAAACATTCCGAGCCGTTGCGCAATGTAGAAGCCGGCGATGGCAACGATCCCAACGATGGCTCCAATCACGGTTGGACCGACGAGACTGCTTCGGCCGGTCTCACGGACGAGCAGGACCAGACCCAGCAACGTAAACGCAATTTGCGTGACCACGCCGAGGGTCACATCAACGATCACACTCGCGGCGGCCGCCGCCATCGGCGTGCCGGTGATAGTAGCGAGTCGCGCACGCACAATATCGCCGCCGACGGCAGCCGAAGGAACCAGATTGCTGATCGATTCACCGATCCAGCGCATCCAGTATAAACTTTGCCACCGCGGCCGGATCGAATTTGGGAAAAGAACGTACCACGCAATCGTATCGAGAAAGATGGGAATAAAGTGAAAAAGGGCGATGCCGGCAATAGCCCAGCCGGCGGTTGCGACTGCAGACCCGACCGACATCGCTCCCTGGCGAATCAGCAGAATGGTGAAGAGCGCTGCCCCCGCGAAACCGAGCAGATAGATTGTGAGTTTGAGCTTGCCGCCTGTTTTCATCTGTGCGGCTGAATCCTGAACACGATCCGAGTTGGTCGCAACTGGGGGTACAATGCAGGAAGAGCAGCCATCTCGCGATCTGCTCTGCAGGAGCGCAGGCCGCTGGCCTGCAGGTTCGCGGCAGCCCGCGGCGAAACGTTGGATCTGCGCGGAGCGGTAGCGGTGCGCAACTGCATTCGGCGGGCCGCCGAATGCTGCAGGCCAGCGGCCTGCGCTCCCAGCCTAAATGCCCCTAGCGCGGTAGTCCAGGTTCGGAGATTGCTGCCCCTGTCGTCCCTGGCCGCGGCACTTCGACAGCGACCGGGGCCGGCACAAGCGCGCGACGTTGCATTGGCCGCAACAAAAGCGCGCAAATCATCAGCCAAACGCTGCCCAGAAATATCGCCGCAATCACATCGCTCAGATAATGCGCCCCGAGCGCAACACGACTGAACCCAACCAGCATCACCAGCATGGCCGCGAAAAGAATGGCGATCTTTTGCCGGCGTTTCGACTTTATCAACGGCAATGCAAACAGGAGCAACTGGCCATAAAGCAACGTCGCACCGATAGTGTGGCCGCTCGCGAAACTGTAGCCGGACCAATCGACAAACCAGCCGTCCAAAAATGGACGATGGCGATGCACTGCCATCTTAAGCAGTTCGTTAAGCAACATCCCGCCGGGAACCGCGACAATTATGGTGGCGACCGCCGGCCAGGCTCGTTTCCAAACGAACAGTATTACAGCAATAAATAACACCACGCCGATCCATTCCGCGGCACCAGGCTCGCTCAGGATGCGAAGAAAATGCACGAACGCCTGGCTGAGGTGCGCGTGAAACCACCCGGCAATTTGATGGTCGGGACGGGCCAACGGATTCGCCATGGCGAAAACCGCGCCGCTCTGGGGGAAAAGGGAGGCGTTGGTCACAAAAACCGGATTGCCATAATATATATAAGAACCTATGGCGCCGTCCAATAATTGATGCGCGATTCTAACCGGTAATTGAAGATGCTGGATCCCAAGCGCTGAAGCCGGCCAGCTACGTGCCTCGCTCGCTATGCTACTGTAGCGGCGGTCAATGACGGCCGGACGCCCTAGATGGAGGGACGCGCCGCTGTCGTCCCATACTTAGACCGATCGAGCCCGGGTCAGCCCTCAACCAACTGTTTAGGCGATGGAGCCGTGCATAGTTCGGCATTGCTCCGCAGAGAGGCCGATCCGCCTTGTATCAGACGTGCATCCGGCATCAAAAACCAAGTTGATGGTGCACCGAATGCTGTCAGACGGGACGCCACTGACAACTGCCAAACGCCGTCTTTTCTGCAAACATCGCTTGCCGAGTGGCCTCCAATCCGATACATCAACGGCGACTCGCACGTGCGATTCAATTCATAACCGTTATCTACCGTGAACAAAATCCTGCTTCGACGAGCTTCGCGAATATCAATCCTTTTCACGTTAACCATGCTGACCCTGACCGGAATCGGTGGCGTCTTCGCCGGGACCGAGTTTCAACTGCAGCAGCAGCCTCCGCCGCAGCCTGCTGAGCGGGAAAATTCAGTGGACCTTTTCAGCTACGAGACGACATACACCTTCCAAAGCGACTTTGAGGAATCCAAACTGAGGAATGGCGATTCGCTTTACAACGACTTCAGCTACGACCATCGATTTTTAATCACTGGAAAATGGTACTTTCGAGCGGGGATCGAATACGAGCGTTACGACTTCAGCCAGAACGGCAACGGCCTGCCTAACCATCTGCAAGCCCTCTATGGCCATCTCGCGCTGGAATACGTGGTGCACGATCATGCCGGCGCAGCTATCGAGCTGGAGCCCGGGATTTATTTCGAGAATCACGTCAGCTCGAACGCTTTCGACCTACCTGGCAGAGCTTATGTGAGCTTTCCTTTGAAGAAGGACAAAGTCTTCGCTACGGTTGGTATCGGCTGGGGCCAATTCCAGGATCCAGTTGTCGCCCCGGGCGGCGGTATCACCTGGCTCATTAGCGACAAACTGCGTTTGCAGGCGGTATTTCCAAAGCCTGCGCTGGTGTATGAGCCAAATGACGACTGGGACATACGACTAATCGGGGAACTGAACTTTCTCGGAGCTCGCACTGATGAAGTCCACACGACAGAGCGTAAACTGCAATTGGACGACGCACTCGTTCAATACAGTGAGTATCGCGCCGGCTTGCAAATCGGCTACTCGGGTTTCAAGCACTTCAAGATCATGGCAGGTGCAGGCGCTACCATTCAGCGCAATTTCGATTTTTTCCGCGCCAATCAGTCAAAGCGAACTGATCCAGCGCCGTACGTGAGAATCGCAGCAGAAGCGAAATTCTAGGGGAACATTTCGTCCAGCTTGCGAGCCGCGGCCTGGCTGCCGTGAATTTTCAATCGCCCGGTAAAGAAGGCCCATTTGCCGCCGAGCGTGCCGTTTGACAGCGCAACCCAGTTTTTGTCGGTGGCGACGAATGTGACGTCGGGTTTATCGATCGCCCCCCGCCCCATTTGGTATTTGCCATCGTTTACTTCGATCCACCATTCTCCGCCCTGCGGTCCGCTCAGCTGCCATTGATACTTGAGGTGCACCCCTTTGGCTTTTTGCGCCTGAAAACTCTCGCGCATCCCGTCGAACACATCCTGGGGCGTAGCGCTCGGCGTCTCATTCGACGCAGCGATAAGGCTGCCGACGGCGATCGCAGCTGCCACAGTTCCAATTCTTAGCAGAAATCTGCCCATCTAAATCAGCATCGTTTTCCTTCCTTCGATTGGATGTCGTGCCAGGGCCTGGACCGGACGAGCTTCGCGAGCCCTGTCTTATGACCGCTGGAACTGTCCTCCGCGACCTTGTTTAAGCGTGATTAAGTCGTCCCTCACTGCGCGAGCGCGTACACTTCGACCAGCGCATTACCAGTCGTGCCGCCTTTGCCCCGGACAATCGCAGTCGTGTTTGCCGCCGGTCTGGTAATAATGATGGCTGATTCCGTGCTGCTCGGCGGAGCGTAACCACTGGCTTGAATGTCTGCCTGCTGCGTGTCCGCCCAATTATCGTTAGAAGCAAGCAGCGCTCCATTGGCATCGCGCAACTCCAGGACCGGATCCGTCAGCACGTTGGAAACGTGCAACTGGGAAAGGGTTGGCCCCAGCGCTCGTACGATCAACTTAACGTAACCATTGTTTCCGCCGCAAATGAAGCCGCCGATCATGACGTTCTGCCCGCTCGCGACAAAACCGCGCGTACTAATATTGGTTAAGCTTGCGGCGGTGCCCTGATCGGCGTCGTAGATCTCAACCAAACCGACTCCGGTGGTGTTGTTTTTCCCCCGCACAATGGCGGTATAATTTCCCGGCACGAGCGTCGAGAAGATCGCCGGCTCCAGATTGTTCGGCGGCGCCAGACCGGTAGCACTGATGGTAGCTTGCTGAGTGTCTTTCCAATTATCGTTAGAACTGATCAGCGTTCCAGTCCCGTCGTAGAGCTCGAGCGTTGGATCGGCCAGAGCGCCACTAAGACCAAACTGCGCCAGGGTCGGCCCCAACGTGCGCAGGAGAACTTTCTTGTTCACGCTGCCTGTAACGGTGAAACCACCAATCATGACATTGTCTCCACTCAATACCTGGAGCCGGGTCGAGATATTCTTTAGCTGACCCGCCGCCGCCGGTGGACCATAAGCGATTCCCATGACGGCATGACCGGTGGAGGTGAAAAGACATTTCTGGCCGTCACGCACTTGTGTGGCCACGAATCGTCCGGCCCCGGGCCCGAGCGCAGGACTCTGCCAGCTCACCGTGCTGTAGGTCGAGGGCATGCGCAGATTTACAACGCTGCCGCTGCCGGTCCACAGTTCGCCGTCGGGCATCGCATTAACACCATTCAGTTTTCCGTCGGCGAGTTGGCGGGTGAGAGTCTCGTTGTAGTCAGGGTTGGCATACTGCAGAAAATGGCCAACGCCGTTGTCGTCGCCGGCGATCAAACGGTAAGAGTTGGCTTCGGAGCTCAGCGAGGTAAACGGGGTACTTTGGACAAGGCTCTCCAACTCCCGGCTCGGACCATCAAAGGTGTAAAGGTCGCCGGCCACAAGAGCGGCGATCTTTTTGTTACCGGTGGAATCAAGCGCTTTCACGACCAGACCGTCCACGCCGCTGAATCCACTAGCCATCGCAAGCGACGTCCATGAATTTGTGCCCGACGGATAATCGTAGACATAGACGAAAACGCCGGGTGAACCGGTGTGCTCTACAAAATTGGCGGCAATAATCTTTTGCTTGCCGTTGCCGTCGAGATCCGCAACTTCGACGAACTGGAATGGCGAGCCCGACGGCTCGGTCGCGTTCGTCCATATGCGCTTGAAAGTATTAGCCGAATCGAAGCTGTAAATTTCAACAATCCCGTCGTAAAAATCGTCGGCCCCAATGACGATTTCCATGCGACCGTCTCCATTCACGTCGCGCAACTTTAGATCGTGCACGCCAGTCCAGGCGCCGTTATTGGCTACCGGCGCTGAAATCGCGCGCAGTTTTAAAGTCGCTCCATCGAAAACCAAGATCCGTCCACTATGATAGCCTGCTTCGGATGAGAATGAACACACCACCAGCTCCGGTTTGCCGTCACCATCCAGATCTCCGATTTCCGGACCAAGGAATGGCCCTTCCAGATCCACGCTGTGCCATTTGATCGAATGATTTCCCGTGGTCTTTGCTACATAGAGGTAATCTGATCCCGTCGAAGTCGCCCCGGCGCCCCAGAGCAGATCGACCACGCCATCGCCGTCGACGTCGCCCACAGCAATGTTGGTGACGCCGTGTTCCGGATTCTCGGCGTGCCACTTCTCGGCCTGAGTAACGAGATCGTGAACATGGACGGTGCCCCATTGGCCGTCGCCGATGATGACTTCGGGCGTGCCGTCGCCATCCACATCAGCTACGTCAATGGCTCCAATATCCTGCGGCGTGGTAATCGACCAACGCGGAAGTTTCTTCGCAATATCGTAAGAGTACACGTACTGCCACCCCTGAGCGGTGATCAACTGCTGGTAATTCTTCCCAGGTATTGGCGCTAGCTTCAGTCGCGCTCCAAATCCATTGTGATAGGTCCACTGAATCGCGTGGGTCGCCGCATCGACCACATTTCCACTCGTAGTAGCAATTTCGATCGCTGGATCGGTGTCCATCTGCCCCGCCACCACGTCGTAACCCCCAGCCTCTGCCACTTCCCAGAGCAGAGTGCCGGAGCCGCTAAAAACATAGAGAGTGTTCGTGCCGTACTCAGTTGTAGTCACAATCAATTCGGCGTGGCCATCCCCGTCGAGATCTGCCAGTGCGAGACCTGCTAAATCGGAAATCCCCGTCTGAATTTCCCCTAAAGCGTTCCTCGTGGTGGCGTCGTAGAGATAGATATCGCCATTCTCGAGCATGACGACGATTTCTTCGCTGGAATCGCCGATAACATTGCCAATCTCGATCCGGCTGATTCCGGTAGAATACGAATAGGGATCAGCCGGAGCATAGACCGGACTAACGAAAACCTGGTCGTAGTTGCCCGTCACCGCGTTGTAGCGGATCACCTGCCAGAAATCGTCGCCGCCGAAGTTATCTGCCGAATTGCCACCAATAATAATCTCCGGTGCACCACCCGATACGGGGTGAATAAGAATATTGGTGCCGCCGATATCCGAACCATAAACAGCGCATTGCCAAAAGGGGCTGGGAGTACTAGCGGGTGCCGCGACAAATCGACTGGACGTTCCGCTGGTCGCAGTTTGGCTTTTGGCGGTAGTTCGCGCGGCGTTTTTTGAAGCCGAGGCGGCAAGAGCTTCGCGGCGATAATTGATACGCTTGCCTTTAGCATCGATCACCCGGGCGTCGACGGCATTGACCGGCGGCTGAGTTCGGTCGAGAGCCACGGCGAGCGTTGGCAAACAACCGAGAGCGAACGCGAGAGCGGCAACATGGCCGACAAAAAAAAGGTAGGATACAGGTGTAGATATCTTCATGCCGGTTTAATTGTGGGGTAGGAACTACAGCTTCCGGCAAGCGCGCCTGGCGTGCCGTCCATGAGGTGCCGGGGTACCAACAGCGGAATCTCGCGATTAATGTTCTGCTTGTACCAAAACCTGTTAAACCAATGCAACAACTTTTTGGTAGAATCGTTAGTTCTGAGTTTATAGTCGAGCGACTACAACAGCCAGAAATTCCGCGACATGCGTAACTAACGGGCTTTAGTT
>JBKPQI010000032.1:0-17849 GCA_046733975.1 Verrucomicrobiota bacterium | reverse complement strand
GAGGTCGCACCGAATGCATTTCCGGCGCCACCAGCCAAACGTCCCTGGCTGCGTTAAGAGTCTGTTCGTCGCTTACGTCATCACGCGATGTCATCCTGGGCGGCGCAGACGGTAAAGGATCTTACGAGTGCTGATCGAAAGCTGCTTTGTGTGATCCGACCACCGTGGGCGAGGCCCCTCGGTTTGAGCCGGACTGGCGTTTGCGCTCGGGATGACCGAGTGTACCGCTAACTTCGGTGGAATGGCGCACCATTTACTCGCCTGTTTAGCGGCGGGTTGCCAGCGATTGGAGAGGGCAAGCTTCCTGCTCTGCAGGCCACAAAAGTCCTGGCTTTTTGTGGCAACTCGCGTCCTGATTTTGAACCCGGATCCAGTCTTCGAAGACCGATTGCTTTCGGCCTTCGACTACGCGGATGAAACTGAGACCCGAATTGTCCGGACCATGGCCGAGGTTGTGGCAATCCTCATTGGTGAAAGCTTCGACGGCTTTGTCATCGAGGGTGAACCTGAATTCGCGATCGAGGCTGCCACCGTAGCACGACAGCATTTCCCATCGTTGAAAATCTTGTGCGCGCCATGGCAGAAAGGGTCCGCCGATGCTGCTCGGAAAGCGGGGCAGCAAAATATCCCTCTCATAAATGGGGCGCGCTCGACCAGGCAGTTGCAAAAAGAGTTGAAGCGTTTCCTCGGCAGCCTGGACGGTCATCCCGAAGTCTCGGCGGAGGGGATCGATCCGTGTCATTCCCTGATTGGAAATCTAAACCAATTTTCCGCGGCCGAAGTATTACAAATGACCTGCATGGGTCAACGGAGTGGCCGTTTCACATTCAAATCAGGGCGTGGGAACAGCGAAATTTACCTGCATCAGGGCGAGGTTCGGCACGCAGCATATGGAACGCTCGACGGGGAAGGGGCCTTGGCGGAAATTTTCCGCTGGCGACAGGGCCGCTTTTATTTTGAAGAAGGCATCATCAGCCAGGAGCAATCGGTGAACCGGCCACTGGCGCATCTGTTGCTGGATAACCTGCAAAAATTCGATGAAACGCTGCAAGTAGCCACCGCTCTGCCGAACCAATGAAAGACAAAGAAACCGAAACGAAATTGCGCCTGATTGCGCTTCAGCTGGAGAGCTGGAAAAAATTGCATGATTTGATCACTTACGGTCTGGACAAGGCGAAGCCGATCATCTCTGTCGATCAGGAGCGACAATTCACGGAGGTGCGAGCGAATTTGCTCCAGGAGACCGAGCATGTTCTGCGTGAGGTGAATCTGTTGGGCGATCTGTCCGGCCGTGCCATGAATGTGTTAAATCGCGGTTCTTCTCTGCGCGTGGTGCGCGAGCTTTCGAACGAAGACGCACGCCGTCTCGAAACCGATTGGAATAGCGTTTTCACCAAGCTGGGAGTGGCGCAGGGCCAGCTGAAATCGCGCCGGAAAGCTTTTGCCGAAGTAACTCCGTTCAAGGCCTTCAGGAGTCGCCTGTTACGACGGCCGGCGGTCGCCTGAAGTCTTCCAATTTCTGTCCTCGATGCCGTCATGCCGAGCGACCGGCGAGGGGTCTCTGCGCACAGCTTTAAGGTAACGTCAACGGGATCTCTCGACTACGCTCGGGGATGACGATCTATTCAACCAGCCTCTTCGGGCCGTCCAAATGGACAAAAAAGCCGTCAAACTTTTTTCGGCTTTACCCACGCAAATTCAAGCGTGAGGGCGATTTAGTTGTGATATAATAGTTTATGGCCAAGTTAACCAAAAGGGACATTGTGGTGGCGATCAGCAACCAAACTGGCATGGTCCAACACCAGGTTTTCGATGTTGTTCAACGCACCCTGGATCACATTACCGACAGCCTTGCTAACAATGTGGCGGTCGAGTTGAGGAATTTTGGGGTCTTCCAACCGCGTTTGACTAAACCTCGTGTGGGTCGGAATCCCAATGAGCCAGGCAGCAGCTTCGTTATTCCGGCGCGTGCGACGGTCAAATTCAAACCCGGAAAAATCATGCGTCAGCGCGTCGAAAAGCTGTCACGCGAGTTGAAGGACGCCTCGGAGCGGAAAGCTGCGGCAAACGCGCCGTCAGCGCCTGCCTGATCGTCGCGGAAAGAGGCAACCGAGCCTCGCGGCTGAGATTGTACGGGCGCTTGTGCCAAGCGCCTGATCGGGAAAACCGTGCTTGGCAAAAGCAGCTCTACACTTCGGCTGCTCGCAATCCAGGTGAGACGCATCATCCGGCAGCTTGGAATTTGCTCCTACTAGGCGTTACTGCTGAGCAATTGCTGAATTACTTCTTCGAGCCGTTCGAAATTGATCGGCTTGGTCAGGTGCTCAGAAAAACCAGCGTCACGAGCGCGATTCACATCGCTCTCCATGCCGAATCCGCTCAGCGCAATCCCCGGCACACCGCGGCTGCGCATTTCCTGCATCAGTTCGTAGCCGCTGCGATCTGGTAGTCCGATATCGCTAATAATCAAATCGAACTTCTCGCGGCGAGCTTTCTCTACCGCCTCATCCGCGGTGTAGGCGACGGTAATATTGTAACCGCGCCGCTCAAGGATCATTTTCAGACCGGTGCAGGTGTCTTCGTGGTCATCCACCACCAGAAGGCGTCGGGAGCGGCCGGCAGATGAAGCGAGCACCGGTCGAGCACCGTTGCTCGGCGTCTCCGCATCGACCATGGCCGGTTCGGCGATTGTGCCGAGCCGAACCGTAAACTTCGCGCCTTGGTTCAGCCCTGGGCTGGAGGCGGCGATCGTTCCACCATGTGCGAGGACCATTGCCCTCGAAATGGCAAGGCCGAGACCGAGACCGCCGAATTTCCTGGTAATCGAACTTTGACCCTGCTCAAAGGCGTTGAAAATCCGGGGAAGCTTGTCGGCTTCTATTCCAATACCGGTGTCGCTGACGGTGATCTCGATCTGCCCGGGCTGCGGGTTTGAGGTGGCGAGAGATATGCGCCCGCCTTGTTCGGTGAATTTGACCGCATTCTTAATTACATTCCAGAAAACCTGTTGCAGTCGGGCCGGATCGCCCTGCACGAAGTGATCGCGAGCGTTGAGGGTCAGCGCAACTTCCAGCGATTTTTGAGAAATTTCTTCGCGGCAAATTTCAATGGCTCGCTGCAGCACGCTGTGAACACTGACGGGCTCGAGGCTGAGCTTGAGCTTCCCTTTCGCTATGCGGGTGATATCTAGGAGATCATCGATCAGACGTGCCTCCAGCTCCACGTTTCGCCGGATGACATCGAGCGCGTGGCGGACTTCCTCTGAATCCGCGACGTGAGTTTCCAAAGCCGCGACCATCGCGATTACCGGAGAAAGCGGGTTGCGCAGCTCATGCGAAAGAAGAGCGAGAAACTGATCCTTGGCGGCGTTCGCACTTAACAGCTCGTTCCGCAGCGTCATGTCGCGGGTTTTCTCTTCGACGAAATAGAGCACGCCCTGAATATTCTGACGCGAATCGATCAGGCGCAGAAGGCTGACGTTGCAAAAACGCGTTCCCCCATTGCGATCCGGGAATGGTTGTTCGACCAGTTGATAAGGTGTGCCGGTCGCGAGCACATTTTCGATAATTGATGGCGACACGATTTTAATCTGATCGTAGGTCACCGCATCGATGTCCGCTCCAGACGGAAGCTCGCCAATCTGTAGTGCCATTTGGGCGAAGGCATCGTTGACGTGAAGGAAACGCCGCGTTTCCGGATCGACCAAGGCAATGCCGATGGGCATGTTGGCGAGGATTTTCTCGTTGAAACTGACCTCGCGCTCGATCCGGTGGGTCGCTTCGGCCTGCCGCCGGTAAAATCTGCCAGCCAGGATGGCAGCGACGAGCGTGCCGGCGATCAGCCACCCGGCTGGCACAGTGATTTTCCGCAGGAGATCGTGGACAGGGGCGTAAGCAATCTCCTCCGGCTGGTGAATAATGGCGAGCCATTGAGCGGACTCCAGCGGATCGAATGAGTAAATATTTCCGCCCTGACTGAGATGCCCCCTTTGTTCCTTTCGGATATCGGCGATTAGTTTTCCTTCAGCGGGAGTTGTCGGTTCCGTCTGTGCTTTAAAGTCGTCCGTAAACAGCCTGAAACCCGCCTGGTCGATGATTTGGCAATGCGCTTTATCGGCGAATGAAATGGAGGATAGCCGTCGGCCGATCCGTTCGATCAGGATGGAGGCGCCGATGTAACCCAGCGTTTTGCCGTCACGCGTCCGGATGGCGCCCACGATGTCGGTAACGGTACGATCATCCACTGGCCGATGATGAACCGGGGAGACGTAAGCGTTAGGTCCCCGATCGGCTCCATCTTTCCAAACGTCCGGATGAAACGGCTGACCCAACAGGTTGGGCGCGCCTGGAAGCGCTGCTAAAAGTTTCCCATCAGCCGACGCGATAAACATCCCGTCGATGCGCGGGTAGGAGAAAAATTTTCCGGCGATCCATTGCTGGGCAGCGTCCTGAGGGTTGGGCGCGGTAAAAAGCCGCTCCATATCGGGGAGCGTTTGATAATACGAAATGATGCTGGCAGTGCTGGCCAGGTCGTCGTCCACCAAATGACCGACGAGTTGAACGAAGGTCTGGCGGTCGCGTAAAATTTTTGATTCCAGCGTGTTTTTGAGTGTGGTGTAGGAAATCAGCAACATCAGAATGGATGGCACCCACCCCGCCAGCAGTACCGTCAAGACAATGTCGAAACGTTCGAGTCGTAGTCGCCGTTTTGCCGCCGTGAATGCTTCCATTGCCATCGCCAGTAAGGACTATCTTACCACAAAATCGCGCTCCCTCCGACCGGCAGCAGCCCGTATCGACAAGCCCCTGAAGATACGAACGAAAGAAGCCATTTCGGCTTTGCGGCGCGATAAACGGTTGTATGCTTTCAACTTCAAGCCGGTCGGAATCGCCTTTTTTGATTTGACGACACCCTCAGAAGCGGCATCATGTCGCCCTTGCAGCAGTAATCGGCGACGTAGTCTGGATTCCTAACCCGAAGGAGGCATGGTTTCATTTATCTGGACAATTTGTTATCTCAGCGTGCTCGTAGGCCTTTCGGCTTACGGAGTCCACCGCTATTTCATTATCTATCTGTTTTTGAAATATCGGAAACGCGTGCCGGTACCGCTGGGGCGATTTGAGCAATTGCCGGTGGTGACCGTGCAGTTGCCCATTTTCAACGAAATCTACGTGGCCGAGCGTTTGCTGCGGTCCGTCAGCGAGCTCGATTATCCGCGGGAGCGATTGCAAATCCAGGTGCTGGACGACTCGACCGATGAGACGCGCGATGTCACGGCCGATTGTACGGCAGAACTGCAGCAGCGCGGTTTCGATGTCGAGCTGATTCACCGGAACGATCGCACTGGGTTCAAGGCCGGCGCGCTCGAACGCGGGTTGGCCACCGCGCGAGGAGAATTTGTTTGTATCCTCGACGCCGATTTTGTTCCGCCGTCGGATTTGCTGCGCAAGACCATCCATTTTTTTACCGATCCGGCGGTAGGAATGATCCAAACGCGCTGGGGCCACTTGAATCGAGGCTACTCGCTTCTCACCAGGGTTCAGGCGATGTTTCTTGATGGGCATCTCCTGCTCGAACAAACCGCGCGCTCTCGCAGTGGCCGCTTCTTCAACTTCAATGGTACCGCCGGCCTATGGCGAAAATCCTGCATCGAGCAAGCCGGCGGCTGGCAGCACGACACGCTCACGGAAGACCTCGATCTCAGTTACCGGGCGCAATTAGCCGGATGGAAATTCGTTTTCCTGCCGGACGTCGTTACGCCGGCAGAGCTTCCGGTCGATATGAATGGCTTCAAATCGCAACAGCACCGTTGGACAAAAGGTTCGATCCAGACCTGCAAAAAGCTGCTGCCCGCGATTTGGCGAAGCAAGCTGCCGATGCCGATCAAGGTCGAGGCCACGGGCCACCTCGTTTCCAATTTCGCATATTTGCTTCTTGCCTGCCTGGTCGTATTGCTCCATCCCTCGACCGGTGGGCCGCAGTCCGGCTGGATTCGCACGCTTCTTATAGACGTGCCGATTTTCCTGACTGCTTCAGTTTCGGTGGCTGTGTTCTACATTTGCGCGCAGCGTGAGTTGCATCCGCGAACGTGGATGAAGGAAATCATGCTCCTGCCCTGTCTGCTCGCACTTGGGGTGGGATTGTCGCTGAATAACGCCCGGGCCGTGCTCGAAGCTGTATTTAACCACAAATCCGACTTTACCCGCACCCCAAAATACGGCATCGAACGCAAGGCGCAGCCATGGCGTAACTGCCGCTATATGCCGCTCAAATCGGTTTTGCCTGCGGCAGAGCTGTTTTTCGCTGTTTATTTCACCTACTTCATTTGGTACGCGATCGAACACCACCAGTTCCTTTCGGTCCCATTCTTGCTTATGTTTCAATTCGGATTTCTTTACGTGTCCTTTTGCTCCCTCATACAATGGTTACCGAAATTGAATTGGAACAACGGCCGGGCGCCTGATGCGCTTCCGGCTTGACCGCTCGGCTTACCGACCCTAAATACCCCTCCGTCCCATGTCGCGAATTCGTTGGTTTCTCGCAATTGCTCTTGTTGCCCCGGGTTCGAATGCCCTGCGGGCCCAACTACTCCAGCCCACCGTTATTGTTAGCGTCCTGGATCAAAAACTCATGCTGGTCGATAACGGTACCAGCGCCGGGGTTTACCCCGTGTCGACTTCCAAGTTTGGACTCGGTGACAACTGGGGCTCGATGGCGACGCCTCTTGGCATGCTGCAGGTCGCTCAAAAAATTGGTGATCGCGCGCCCGCCGGCGCTGTCTTTCATAACCGCCGGTTCACCGGTGAAGTTCTACAGCCGAATGCTCCCGGCCGGGATCCGATCGTTACCCGGATCATCTGGCTGCGCGGGTTGGAAGCCACTAACGCGCACGCCTACAACCGGGGTATTTACATTCACGGCACGCCTCAAGAAAAGAATATAGGCCGGCCCGCTAGCTACGGTTGTATCCGAATGAAGTCGTGCGATGTGACCCAGCTCTACGCGCAGCTGCCCGTCGGAGCGATCGTGCAAATTACTTCCGATCATCTGCCGAAACTAAATCGCGCTTCCAGAGGCACAGTCGTTTCTGTCCGGCCGTCTGGGCCGGTTGCGACGCACGCAGTATTCACTGCCGATTCCTCAAAGCCCGGCGCGGAGAAAGCGACTATCACGCCGCTCGCCCCAAAGACGACGACGACGGTGCCGCCGAAGAAGGCTGACGCCACTGCCTGGCTGCGCAACGCGCGCGCTTAAATTCTTCCGGCATCCCGAGCGTAAGTCGAGATCCCGTTGAATTTACCTTGAAGGTTCCGCGGCGGGATCCCTTCACTGCGCTCGCGATCACGTGTTGTCGAAATAATGAGTGGCATCGCGGTTGACAAACCCGCGACCATCCCTGACGCTCCCGCCCGCTATTTTTTTCCATGGCTAATACGAAATCCGCTGCCAAGCGCGCGCGCCAGACCGAACGCCGAGCTCTCCGCAACCGTCACGTGTTGAATCGTCTTCGCACGCTGAGTAAACGTGCGGGAGGTGCCAGCGCTCAGCCCGGTGACGTCAGCGCACTGATCTCCGCCATCGACAAAGCAGCCAAGCACGGGATCATTCATCGCAACGCCGCAGTTCGCCGTAAAGCACGGCTGACTCGCGCGCACTCGGCTGCTGCGAAGCCTTAACACAACGGCCATCTCTCGGTGCTTGAGGGCGAGTCCCGGACCGCAAAGGTTTCGGTGCTCGTTCGTGGCGAATGCGATCACGACGCACCCAATAAAGCACGGTGAGGTCGGCGTCGCCGCTTATGCAAGGTTCTGCGCGTTTGGCGTTGCATCTGGCACAGGACAGATAAACTTGCTCTCCAATGATTCCGGCACTGTTCTTCCTCTTCTGTGTCGTCGCTTTACGCGCGGCGACAGGTCTGCTCATTCATTCCGGCGCAGCTGCCTGGCTTTCCAATTTTGCGCCGCTCGCCGCCATCACGCTTTGTTGTGGCGCCTATCTGCCGCGTCGCTACAAATTCGCTTTGCCGCTGGGAATGCTCTTCATTTCCGATTTGATCCTCAACGCGACTTACCACGCGCCGCTGTTCGATCCGCAAATTCTCTGCCGCTACTTCGCTCTCGGCCTGATCGGTTGCATCGGCGTTGCGCTGCGCAAAGACGCCTCTTGGAAAACCATGTTGCCGGCATCGATTGTCGGTTCAGTGATTTTCTATGGAATTACAAATGTCTTTTCCTGGCTCACTGATCCAGGTTACGTGAAAAATTTTGCCGGATTAATTCAGGCACTCACACTGGGCTTGCCGCAGTACAGCACCACGCCGAGCTGGATGTTTTTCCGCAATTCACTCCTCAGCGATCTGATTTTCACCGCCGTCTTCGTTGTGTTGATGCGCGCTCAATCGCCACGCGCTAGCGCAGAAGTCGCGGTCGCGCGCGCTGCCTGATTTCCATGTCGTCAGCGGAGCAGCGCGACGAAGTCGAGATGCTCTGGTTGATGTTGCTCATCCGGCGTTTCGAAGAGCGCGCCAGTCAGCAATATCAAGCGCAGAAAATCGGTGGCTTCTGTCACCTTTACATCGGCCAGGAAGCCGTGGTCACGGGCGCGATCGCAGCCATCCGCTTCGATGATTACATCATTACCGCTTATCGTGATCACGCCCACGCGCTCGCCCGCGGGACCAGCGCGAACGCTTGCATGGCCGAACTTTTTGGTAAGGACACCGGCTGCTCGCGTGGACTCGGCGGTTCCATGCATTTTTTCGATAAGGAACATCACATGTACGGCGGCCACGCCATTGTCGGCGCGCATGTTCCGCTGGCCTGTGGTCTGGCGTTTGCCTGCAAATATCGGAACGAAGACCGCGTTACGCTTTGTTTTTTCGGCGACGGCGCCATCAACCAGGGCGCATTTCATGAAGCGCTGAACCTCGCCGCGCTCTTCAAGCTGCCGATCATTTTCATCTGCGAAAACAATTTGTTTGCCATGGGCACTTCCGTCGAACGTTCGACATCGCTCAAACAAATTGTCGATCGCGCCGAGGGTTACGATATCCCGAGCTGTGTAGTCGATGGCATGAATTTCCGCCACGTCCGTGACACCTTGAGCGAAGTGGTGGCATCCATTCGCAACAGTCCGCATCCGGCATTTGTCGAAGTGCGAACTTATCGCTACCGCGGCCATTCCATGTCCGATCCCGCGAGTTATCGAACTAAAGAGCAACTCGAGAAATACCGGTTGGACGACCCAATCACCCGATTGCGCGCTCAGCTGACGCGAGAAGGAAAATTGACGAACGAAAAGTTTGACGAGCTGGATAAAGAGGCGAAACGAACTGCCCTCGACGCGGTAAAATTTGCTGAGGACAGCGAAGATCCACCGTTGGACAAACTATACGATTACACCTACGTCGCATGAAAAGGGCTGCCGCCACCGAATGACCGAAATGCGCGAGATCACTTATCGACAGGCGTTGAACGAAGCGCTGGCGGAAGAATTGGAACGCGATCCGAATGTTTTCCTGATGGGTGAAGAAGTGGCGGAATACAACGGCGCCTACAAAGTCTCGCAGGGTTTGCTCGAACGCTTCGGGCCGAGACGAATCATCGACACCCCCATTTCGGAGAACGGATTTGCCGGGCTCGGCGTTGGCGCGGCCATGGTCGGACTGCGGCCGATCATTGAGTTCATGACTTTCAGTTTTTCGCTCGTCGCTTTCGACCAGGTGGTGAACAACGCGCCCAATATGCTGACGATGAGCGGTGGCCAGTTCAATATCCCGATCACGTTTCGCGGACCAAACGGTCCGGCCCATCAGCTTGGAGCCACTCACTCCCACGCCACCGAATGTTTGTATGCCAATGTTCCGGGACTGAAGGTTTGCACACCGGCGACGCCGCGGGATGCTAAAGGCCTTTTGAAAACTGCGGTGCGCGACAACAACCCGGTGCTGGTCCTTGAATCCGAATTACTCTACAGCTCCAAAGGCCTGATCGAGGGGGCGGAAACCGAACTGCTCATCCCGCTCGGCGAAGCGGAAGTGAAGCGGGAAGGGTCAGATGTGACAATTGTGTGTTACGCGCAAACCGTGCCGCTGGCATTGAAAGTGGCGGAGCAGCTCGAGGAGGAGGACATCAGCGCCGAAGTGCTCGATTTGCGTTCAATCAAACCGCTCGATGAACGCGCGATTTACGAATCAATCGCGAAAACGCATCGGGTGGTGATTGTCGAGCAGGACCGGCCGTTTTGCGGAGTGGGTGCGGAAGTCTGTTATCGCATCCAGAAAAATGTTTTCGATGAGCTCGATGCCCCGATCGTGCGCGTCTCTCAGGAAGATGTGCCGATGCCGTACAATGAACGGCTCGAGCAGGCCGTGTTGCCGAACGCGGAAAAGCTGATCGCGGCCGTGAAGAAAGTTTGTTATGCGTAGTCATCCGGAGCGAAGTCGAGGGATGGCGCAGCGATACCGTAAAGGTTGCGCAACGGGATCCCTCGACTAGCGCTCGGCCACGACAATTGAAATATGCCTGAAATCCAAATGCCGAAATTAAGCGACACGATGACGGAGGGGACTCTCGTGGCGTGGAAAAAGAAAAAGGGCGACAAGGTTTCGGCTGGCGACGTGATTGCCGAAATCGAAACCGACAAGGCGACAATGGAATGGGAGTCGCCGGAAGACGGAACGCTGACGGAAATTTACGTAGAAGAAGGTGGAAAAGTCGAAGTCGGGCAGCGCATCGCGTTCATCGGTGAGCCGGGAGAAAACGGCAAGAAAGCCGAAGCGCCGAAGAAAGAAGAAGCAACAACGGAAGAATCTCCCAAAGAGAAACAAAAGGAAACGGAGAAGCCCGCGCCGGCCGAGGCGAAGGAAAAGGAAACAGCGCCACCAAATGAATCAATGCAGGGAAGCGCGCCGTCGCGTCCCAAACCTTCAGCCGATGCTGCGCGGGAAAAGCCAACCGAAGAAGCGCGGGTCAAAGCGTCGCCGGTCGCGCGACGTGTTGCGGCACAGCTCGGTGTTGATCTGTCCAGCGTAAAAGGATCGGGTCCCGATGGCCGGATCACCGAAACCGATGTCCGCGCCGCCGCAAAATCTGTAGCCACGGGCGCGAGCCGGGCGGGCGTTTCTGCCCGGGGCGCATCGCCTGCACAAAAGCCCACCAAGAAAGAAGCCGAATCACGGCGGCCGACATCCGCTTCAGGCGGACCACTACAGGCTTCCGGTTCGCGAATCCAGCTTTCCGGCATGCGCAAAGGCATTGCCGAACGTCTCGTGCAAAGCAAAGCACCGGTCCCGCATTTTTATCTCAACATCGAAGTTGATGCCGCGCCACTCATGGCCGCGCGTGCGGAATTAAAGGCCGGCGGCGAAGGAACCGACACAGCAAAGATCACGGTAAATGATTTTGTTTTGAAAGCCGCTGTCATGGCAGCCGTGAAAATTCCGAAAGTGAACGCTTCGTTCGATGGCGACGCCGTGGTGCAGTATGCCGACGTCGATCTTGGCATCGCCGTCGCGATTGACGACGGATTGCTCACGCCGGTAATCCGCGCCGCGCAGAATAAGTCGCTGCGTGAGATCAGCGAGATCGCTAAGGATCTGGCCAGCCGCGCTCGCAACAAACGAATGAAGCCGGAGGAATTTCAGGGCGGAAGTTTTACCGTCTCAAATCTTGGCGGCATGGGGATTGACAGTTTTTCCGCAATCATAAATCCCCCCCAGGGTTTCATTTTGGCCATTGGCAAGATCAACAAGACACCAGTAGTGGATAACTGCGATCAGATCGTGGTCGGTCACCGGATGTCGATCTGGATGAGCTGCGATCACAGGGTGATCGACGGCGCTCTCGGCGCTGAGTACTTGAAAGAGTTGCGGCATTTATTGGAAAATCCGGCGCTGCTGCTGGTGTAATCGCGGGGTCTGGGTAGCGCACGCGTCTCGCGTGTTGGCGATTGCGTCGCGCAATCGCGGACTTTCCGATGCTTTCGTGCAGCTCTGCAATGCCTTTTTACCAAAGACTGACGTCGAAACCAACACGCGGGACGCGTGCGTTACCCGGAGTCTGTGTTCGGCGCGCCCGCCTACAGCGCGGTTGTTTCCCAGATCATAAAATCGTCGAGTGTATGGCGAGTGCGTGCAACCGCGAAGGAAACGACGGTGGCGTCGTCCAGGAAACCGAGGAAGGGTATTTCGTCCGGAATGAGATCGTACGGATCGACGAGATAACTCACGGCAGCGACGATATAAATCAGCGCATCCGGCGAGACGCTGCGGTATTCGCCGCGAAAATAAGCGCGGATCAATCGCAGCATGGCCTGCAAATAGGCCCACGAATCTTTGAACGGCTCTTTCGGGACCGATGCCACTTTTTGGGCTGCTTCCTCAAAGAGCCTGCGCAAGGCTTCCGGATCACGCGAGGACGATGTCGCATTCATGATCGCCCTGGCGAAGGCCTGGCTGCGCACCGCCGCTTTTTCGTATCGCGGACGTTTTTCGATCACCCGGTCTGGCGGATTGCGTATCGCTCTTTTCTTTTTCTTCATTCCTTATTAATCAAAGAGGTCGCAACCTTCTCACGGATTCACTTCCTAGGCATGTAATGTCCGCTTTCCTCAGGGGATCTAGCGAGTGACGCGCGCTGGCTGAACTTGACCATGGAAATGTTCCCCCAATTCGTAATGAATCCTTAAAGGAAAGGCAACGGGATCCTTTGGCTCCGCTCAGGATGATCAGAAATTGACCGAAACACCGATTGCGCAGTTCGAAGCAAAAGGCAAAATGCACTCGATGGCGGACGCACCACCGCGGTTAAAGATTGTCTCCTTTGCCATTCATTCGGCCCGCGGAGTGATCCGCGATCAATCGACCCGACGCTGGGCCATGTTTGTTACCCTTGTCGTGGCCATGGTAATGCTTTTTCTCGGCATGACGTTTCTGCAGCCGCTGCTCTCGCCAAGGGAACATCCGGGCTGGTTTATCTTCTTCTGGCTGGCCTGCGCCTGGTTCACCTTTACCGCGCTTCTCCTTGCCCTCTTCGATTTGCTACTGCTGCGGGTGCGAGACCGCGCTGCCCGCAGAATCTTGCGCGAAAAACTGCACCGCGATTGAGCTCCTACAAAACGCGTCAGGAAATGGAAGCAGACGAAGCGCGTCTGCTTGCTCCCTTCGCTCAGAAATCAGGAGAATCCCGCGGCCGGAAATTTGCCGAGCCGTCTCACGCTTTTCGAACCGAATTCCAACGCGATCGCGCTCGCATCATTCATTCGCGAGCCTTTCGTCGCCTGGAATACAAGACGCAGGTTTTCCTCAACGGCACCGGTGACCATTTGCGCACCCGGCTGACTCACACCATCGAAGTTGCATCGATCAGCCGCACCATCGCGCGCGCCTTGCGTCTCAACGAAGATCTGGCCGAAGCCATCGCGCTCGCGCACGATCTCGGGCATTCACCTTTCGGGCATTCCGGCGAGGAAATGTTGGCGGAATGCATGCACGAGCATGGCGGTTTCGAGCACAACCGGCAGAGTTTGCGGGTAATCGAGTTGCTGGAGCACCCGTATCCGAATTTCCCCGGACTCAATCTGACGTGCGAAGTCTGCGAAGGGCTGCGCAAAACGCAGGTCAGCTCGCTGGAAGCGCAAATTGCCGATCTGGCCGACGAAATTACCTATTACAGTCACGACCTCGACGACGCGATCGACTTTGATGTTCTCAATTTTGGGCAACTTGAAGAAGTCGACGTCTGGAAACATGCGGCCAATTCCGTCCGGACCCGTTACTCTGATTTACGTGAACCAGAATTGCACAAGCTGATTATTCGCGACGTGATTGATCGGCAGGTGCAGGATGTGGTTACGACGAGCAGCGCGCGAATCGCTTCGGCTGGCGTTCGATCAAAGAGCGACGTTCGCAATCAACCGCCTCTGATTCAATACAGTGACGAATTGGCAGAGGCGAATCGCGCACTGCGAAAATTCTTGTATCAAAACGTGTATTACCATCCGCGGGTGGCAGAGGTGAACAAGCGCGCCTGCGAAATGCTGCGCAAGGTTTTCGAGAGTTACCTACTGGATCCGAGGCGGCTCGGAGACTCAGCAACGCGGCGCATCGAAAGCGAAGGATTGTATCGCACCGTCTGCGATTACATCGCCGGCATGACCGATCGATATTTGATCGAGGAACACGCGCGAATTACCGGTCATCCCGAGCGACAGTCCAGGGATGCCGATGCGTTATCTTGAAGGTTCACCACAGGATCCCTCGGCTTCGCTCGGGAAGACCGGATGTTGCGCAAATTGCAGGGCCACGATTATGGCCGCCGAAAAATTGATGGCGGCGAAGATCGCGACCCTGCGATTATCGTTCAATCTCTTCACGCGGCATTTCCGGCTTCTTCGCGCAGATACTGAATGACCAGCCGCAGGCGCGTATTCAAGTCGAGCTCTTCCAGCACTTGCTGACGGCGCACGGGATCGTCAATGAAAGTCGATGCCATCAGGTCTGCCAGCATCGCCAGATCAGTCATGTCGGTAACGTATCGGTCGATTTTTTTTGGCAACTGCCGGCCCAGCGTTTTGAAATGAGCGTAGAGCTCGAGGACCTTGGCTCCGAGCGCGTCGGTCTCAACCGTCGTCTCATTATCCGATTGAAGCGTTTCTATTTGGGCAATGGGAAACGGATGCAGCTTCGGAAAATGGATGAAGCGAACCCGTTGCAAACCCTGCAAAATCAAGTTGGACGTGCCGTCGCCTCGACCAACGCAGGCACGGATCAATCCGATGGTGGCAACATCGAAGAAATCGTCTTCGCTCTTCCATTCGGTGCGCTCGGGACGAAGCAGCGCGACGCAAAACATTCTTTCGCGGGCCAGAGCGTGCGCCAGCATCTCGCGGTAACGCGATTCGAAAATGTAAAGCGGGAGCAGAGCGTGCGGAAAGAGAATGGCGCCGGGTAACGGCATTACAGGCGCTTGATCCGGCAAAATCGCGATCTCTTTCATTCCATTTCTGATGGCTAATCAGGCAAAATTCGGGCCAACATTCTTTCAACACCAATTCGCGCGCGCTCTCATTTTTCGCCTAGAAATCGCGCTGTCTGCGCAACTGTTCCAGAGTAAGCTGCCCCTCGTACAACCCGTGACGCAGCGGTGCATACATAAACACTGAACCGGCTTCCAGAAAAAGCAGACGCGAGAGCGGGCCAAATTTGCCGACGGCCATGACACAAATCGGCAGGAGTGAAATTTGTGTCCACAGGAATTCGAACAGGGTGAGCAAATCGCGAAGGGTATCTGCTCGAGTCACCAGTTTGAAAATGTCAGCTCCGGCTTTGCGGGCACGACGTAATTGTTGGTCGAGGACCGAAAGTTGGGGCGTCGTCTTAAAATCGTGGAGAGAGCAGATTCGGCCGACGCCAAGCCCGCGAGCTTCGTCCCAGACTTTGCGCAATTCGCCAATGGAGCGCAATTCAACGTCCACGAACCTGGCGTGCGGCAGAAATTCTTGCAAAAGATCGCTGCGACTGCGCAGGAGTTTTTGTCCGCCTTCAGCCCGATGCCGTGCCGTCAGGATCAAAGGCCGGCGCAGTCTGGAGAGTTGCGACATCTGCAAATCAGGCAGATGATCGAGCCGCAGCTCAAACAAATCTGGCGGTGCACGCATTCTGCTTGCGAGACGCAGTTCATCGGTTGAGGCGATCACACCGACGAGGGCGCGGGCGGGGATTTCTACCCTGCGATGCGCGTTCATAATCTATAATTGTGCGATGCTCACGCGGAAACAGGAACTGAGCACTCAGCTGCAACAGCTGATCGATACGGTTTTGCTGGCCGTCTCATTGCGGGTCGCTTATGTCCTGCGGCTTTATGCCACGACTGGTTCCATTTCGAAAATATGGTCGATCCATTCCGGAACTATCAATGGCTTTTCGTGGTCATCATGCCTTTCGGGCTGATCATGGTGGATTTACAGGGCTTCATCAATCGCCCCTGAATAAAAGCCCTCTGGCGCTCGTTCGTTCAGATCGTGCGCGCGATCCTCGGACTGCGTCATGGTAAGCGGCTGCTGTCTCTTTTTGCGATTGCCGCTTCCGGCCCGCATCGTGCCACTTCTGTTCATCACCGTTCTTTTGCGGCAAAAACGCGCCGGCCGGTTCGGCAAACCGTTTGTGATGCTGAAAGTTCGATCCATAACCAGCGATGCGGAGATGCGGAAAGCCGAACTGGAATCTTTCAATCAGATGAGCCGCCCGGTATTCAAACGAAAACGATTCCCGCGTGACGCCGTTCGGTCAGTGACTGCGCCGTAGAAGTCTCGACGAACTGCCGCAATTGTTGAGCGTCTTGTTGGACGATATGAGCGGACGTAACGAGGTGAGGGATTTTCGCGACTGGGTCCGGCTTGTCTTGATTATATCGACCGTTGGTCGCTTGGACTGGATCTCAAATTTTACTGCGCACCATTCCCGCCGTCATCGCCGGATCGGGAGCGAAGTGAGGTTTCGTCAGCCACCGCGGCCGCCACCGTTCGCTCTACATATTTTGCGAGGATATCGAACTCGAGATTTACCAGCTCGCCGGGCTCCGCCGTTTTCAGATTAGTGTGGCGATGGGTGTGCGGAATGATCCAGGTGACAAAACTCGACGGCTTCAGTTCAGCAATGGTCAGGCTGATGCCATTAACCGCAATCGATCCTTTTTCGGCGACGTAGCGCGCCCATTCCGTTGGCAGGCCGATTTCGAGCCGTGAACCGGATTCGTCGAACGCAACGATGCTAGCGGTGCAATCAACGTGTCCCTGCACAAAATGTCCTCCCAGGCGGTCGGCGCCTGCGAGAGCGCGCTCCAGGTTGACTGGGCTGTAGCGTTTGAGCGCAGCCAGATTGGTTCGGCTGAGTGTTTCCTGCAGTAGGTCAAATGTGATTTGTTCATGCCGATGCGCGGCTACAGTGAGACAGCAGCCATTGACGGAGATGCTGTCGCCGGTGTGAACGTTCCCGGCGATACCAGGGGCTGCGAGCTGCAACTGTGTTCCGCGATCGGTCGCGCGGATCCAGACCACGTTGCCCACTTCCTCGATCAATCCGGTGAACATTAGAGCGTCATAGTCAAGCGGCACGCTTCTGCGTGCAAATCAGGCCACGAAGAACCGAATATGCTCGCGAAGGGCCCGAACAGGGATCGTGCCGGGCGAAAGTACCTTATAGTATTGGGCATATAGGGAATTCAGGAGGAGGCGTTGGAGCCGCACTGCCGCGTCCGCCCTAGCCCTAATCAGAGCAGAGAAGCCGAATCGGCGACGCTCGCGCACGGGAGCTGCTTCACCATGGCTGGAAAAGTCAGCCAAAATCAACCAAGCACAGACAAATGGCTGGGTCTTGCCGTTCAAAATATTTTTCAAAAAAGTGAAAAAAAAACTTGTCACCCCATGAAATGTTGATAATGCCTACAACCAAACCTAACCAAACCATGGAGAAACTCATGAGAACAAACAGCAAGTCCGGATTGTCTCGCGCAGCCTTTGTGCTGAGTGTCGCATTCTCTTTAGCGGCCCTCTCCCAAGCATTCGCACAGACCCCTGCACAGCCAACGCCGGTGCCCGTGAACCCTACAACCGCTACCGGTGCTGCACCGGCTCCAGGTGGCGCCCCAGGCGCTACCGCGGAAGCCGAGCGCGTCATCGTCGTCGGTTCAAACATTCCGACCGCCGAAGAAGTGGGCCCGAACCCCGTGACGAATCTGAACAGAGACTACATCAAGAAGACGGGCACAGTCAGCGTCGAGCAGTTGCTGAAGGATCAGCCCGTAAACAACGCCAATAGTATCCCGATCGCGGGCAACGGCACCAGCCAGGGC